>JALEHC010000414.1 GCA_022763215.1 Saprospiraceae bacterium | reverse complement strand
TTGGCCAAAAAAGACGATCCTTTCTCAGGTGGGCGGACTTACTATGCTCACCCAAGTTTGAAGGACGAAGACAAGCCCAAAATACCACACCAATCTTCTGCTACTGGAATGCAAGCCATTCCGGCTACGGGTGCGGCTATGGGCATGAAATATAAAGAGCAGGTAGGTATCGCTGATGCAAAGGGAAAAAACAATCCATTGGTTCTTTGCTCGCTGGGCGATGCCAGTATCACAGAAGGAGAGGTGGCCGAAGCTTTCCAGATGGCGGCTTTGCGCCAACTACCGATCTTGTACTTGATCCAGGATAATGGCTGGGATATTTCTGCAAGCGCCGACGAAATCCGTGCTCAAGATGCTTTTGAATATGCAAAAGGCTTTGAAGGCATTGAAGCAGTGACCATCGATGGGACTGATTTTCAGGAATCCTACAATACCCTGAAAGCTGTAATCAAAAAGATTCGTACAGAACGTCGTCCATTCTTGGTACATGCTAAAGTGCCATTGCTCAATCACCACACCTCCGGTGTGCGCATGGAGTGGTACCGCGACGATTTGGATGAAGCGCGTGCACAAGATCCTTACCCAAAGTTTAGAAAACAACTGCTTCAATTTGGTTATACTGATGACCAACTCAATGCTATTGCTGAAAAAGCAAAAGCTAGAGTTGAGGCGGATTTTGCGAAAGCAGTAGCCGCAGACGACCCTACACCTGACGATTTGTATACACATGCTTTCGCACCGGCAGCCATAACCGAAGAAAGTGGCGAGCGCCAACCAGAAAAAGGCGAAGAAGTGGTGATGGTCGATTGTGCTTTGCACACCGTGGAAGAACTAATGCGAGAAGATAAAGCCTGCCTGTTGTATGGTCAGGATGTCGGTGGCCGACTGGGCGGTGTATTTCGCGAGGCAGCGACCTTGGCGCAAAAATTTGGTGATGAACGCGTTTTCAATACGCCCATTCAAGAAGCTTTCATTGTAGGTTCGACGGTCGGGATGTCTGCCGTTGGCTTAAAGCCAATTGTAGAAGTACAATTTGCCGATTATATTTTCCCGGGCATCAACCAGTTATTTACCGAAGTAAGCCGTTCTTGCTACTTATCAAATGGAAAATATCCGGTAAGTATGATTTTGCGAGTACCTATCGGAGCTTATGGGAGCGGCGGTCCTTACCATTCTTCAAGTGTGGAGACGATTGTCAGCAATATCAAGGGCTTGAAAGTGGCTTACCCGAGTAATGGTGCCGATTTGAAAGGCTTGATGAAAGCAGCTTACTACGATCCAAATCCGGTTGTGATTTTTGAACATAAGGGTTTGTACTGGTCAAAAGTACCAGGTACCAAGCGTGCCAAAACCATAGAACCAGCAGCCGATTATGTACTGCCTTTCGGCAAAGCCAATGTCGTGTTGGCATCTGATGCAACAGAAGCAGAAAATGGCAATACCGCCACGATCATTACTTACGGTATGGGCGTTCATTGGGCATTGAATGCTGCACAACAATTTGAAGGTCAAATTGAAGTGGTTGATTTGAGAACTTTGTCGCCATTAGATGAAGAAACCATTTTCGAATCGGTCAAAAAGAACAATCGCTGTTTGGTATTAACCGAAGAACCGATCCAGAATTCGTTTGCACGCAATCTTGCAGGCTTGATTCAAGAGCAGTGCTTCCGATATCTCGACGCTCCGGTCATGGCCATGGGCGCTGAAAATATGCCAGCTATTCCACTCAACAGCATACTCGAAGAAACGATGCTGCCATCTTCCGATAAAGTGGAGCAAAAAATAAATGAGCTTTTAGCTTACTGATAAATACAAAAATCCTGATCACTAACCGACAATCAGGATTTTTTCTTTAAGAAGACAGATCAAAATTCTAAATAATTGAAATTTTTGGTATCAATTAGTTGATATTGAGTTGTTTAAGAGTTTGGTTTGTGCGGGCTTAATAAAATTTCACTTGTTTGGAATTCAGTCTAACTACTTTTCATTTTGGTACGCCCTATTTTTTTGCTAACTTTAAAAAAGTAAAACACTGTTTTAAATAGTGAAACAATAAGCGTGACTGAATCAAAAAATACTTTCAACAATTCCATCCTTAAAGCATTCCAACTGCTTGAACAATTCAAAGGCAGCAAGCAGGAGTGGGGGGTGCGCGAACTGGCACAACAACTCAATGCCAATAAAAGCACCACTTACCGCATCATGGCTACCTTAGTACAGTTGGGAGTATTACAGCAAGATCCGATCTCGGAGAAGTATCGGCTGGGTCTCAAACTCTTTGAACTAGGCAATCGGGTAGCCGTTCAGTCGGCTTTCGCCAATCAAACACACCGGATATTAGAAGCAGTTGCTGCACAGATTACCGAAACCGTCCATCTTGGCGTATTGCAATCAAATGCAGTGCTGGTCGTCGACCGTGCGGAAAGTCCGATGGGCTTGCAATTACATTTTGATATCGGTACCTACCATCCGCTGCATTGTACGAGTATGGGCAAGGTTTTGCTGGCTTTTCAGCCAAATACAGAGGCTTTTCTGGCGCAGCTTTCGCTAAATGCGCAGAGTACCCAAACGATTACCCAAAAGAAGCAATTGAAAAATGAATTAAGCAAGATTCGAAATCAGCATTTTGCACTCGATCGCGAAGAACTCGAACTCGGCTTGATCTGCGTAGGTGTGCCGGTTTTTAATCAATCCCAGCAATTAGTTGCAGCATTAAGCGCATCGGGACCGGCCAATCGCTTCAAAGAAGAGGCACTACCCGCTTACGTGAAAATTTTACAAAATGGTGCCCGTCAAATCCAAGAACGAATCGGGCATTTTAAAATGAATGCATAAAACAGATGAAGACCAACGAAAAGAAATACAGTACAGTCCACTACCAGCAATATCTGGCATTAGACGAATTGCTGGATGCTCAGCATTTGCGTAGTGAAAAACTACAAAAAGAACCAGCACATGATGAAATGTTGTTCATCATCGTTCATCAAAGTTATGAATTGTGGTTCAAACAAGTCATTCACGAACTGGAATCTGTGATGGAAATGTTTAACCAAAATAATGTGGATGAACGCTCTATCGGGGTAAGTGTCGCTCGTTGCAATCGGGTAGGGGAGATTTTCAAGTTGCTCATTGAGCACATCCGTATTATGGAAACCATGACACCATTGGATTTCTTGGATTTCAGGAATCTGTTGTTTCCAGCATCTGGCTTTCAGTCATTTCAGTTTCGTAAAATTGAAAATATGCTGGGGCTGAAGGAAGATCAGCGAATGACTTACGGTAATCACCATTATGCTGCTTTCTTTTCGGAGGAAGAACAAAAGGAACTCGATCGCATTGTAAAAGAAGGTAGTCTATTTGATTTGGTGGAAGATTGGTTGGAACGAACGCCTTTTTTGCAGTTTCGCAATTTCCGTTTTCTGTCGTCTTATCGCGAATCAGTAGAACGCATGATTGCCAAAGAAACCGAAGCCATCGAATCATCTGATTATTTGAGTGTCAAAGAAAAAGAAATGCGACTCAAAATGCTCGGTAACACAGATACTTATTTTCAGTCGGTTCTTGATCCAGAAGCACATGCCGAGCGGCTGGCCTCCGGCCAGCTCAAGTTGAGCTATAAAGCGACGCTTGCAGCCTTGATGATCAATTTGTATAATGAAGAACCTATTCTTCAATTGCCTTATCGTTTCTTGATTGCTTTGGTGGACATAGACGAATTGTTGACTACCTGGCGATATCGCCACGCTCAAATGGTGTTGCGAATGTTGGGCAAAAAAGTAGGTACAGGTGGTTCGAGTGGACATAATTATTTGCGGGAAACCGCGATACGGCACCATATTTTTGGTGACCTACATAATATTTCAACCTTGCTGATTCCGCGTTCAGAACTTCCGGTTTTGCCGGAGGCGGTTCGCAAAGAACTTGGCTATTTCTATACGGTTGCCAAAGAAACTGAATCCTGATTCACAACTCAAAACTTCAATAATATGCTCTATCCTAAATTTAACTTTAAGAACTGGATTGAAGAAAACCGCCATTTGCTCAAGCCACCTGTTGGCAATAAATGTGTATGGCAAGATGGCGAGTTTATTGTCATGGTAGTTGGTGGCCCCAATGCCCGTAAAGACTATCACCTCAATAAAACACCCGAATTCTTTTATCAGGTAGAAGGTAATATCACGCTGAAATTGATGCAGGACGGAAAACCAATGGATGTTCATATCAATGAAGGCGATATTTATCTGCTTCCGCCAAATGTGCCGCATTCGCCTCAACGTGGTGCCAATACGGTGGGCTTAGTCATTGAGCAAAAACGTCCTGAGGATATGGAAGATGGCATGGTGTGGTTTTGTGAAAACTGTAATCACGAACTCTACCGCGAATCTTTCAAAGTGAAGAATATCGAAACGGATATGCCCAAAATTTTTGATCGCTTTTTCAGCAATGATGAATTGTTGACTTGCGATAATTGCGGAACCAAAATGGAACCACCTAAATAACCGATACCATGCGGATCAACGGACATTCTCATTTGCTTCCTTACCCAGAGCAGATTCCTTCTTTCCTGAAAGAAAATGAAATCTTCTGGGTAGATGAAGATCGCAAATACATGTTCCAGAAAAACTGGAAACGCCCGATTACCGATGCGAGTTTCTTCTTGCACGAAAAGCTGGAATGGATGGAAAAGCACGGTATCGACCATGCCGTGATACTCAATCTTTCACAACTTTATGGCAATGGTTTGCGGGTGGAAGATATGAAACAGGCTTTGCGCTTCCAGAATGACTTTAATGCTCAAATTCAGCGCGATTATCCAAAGAAATTTACAAGTGGCTTTGTGATTCATGCGGGCTTTGTGCGTTCGGCACTCTGGGAAATTGAACGCTGTGTCGAAGACTTGGGCTTGCGAGTTATGTGCTTGCCTACCCACTACATGGATTCTATCGGCACCTGGCGAACCATCTTTGACAAAGAAGTAGAACCGATTTTTGAATTGGCTAATCAATACAAATTGGCCATCGAAATTCATCCTTATGATGGAGAGAAATTTATCAAATTAGAAAATGTCTCTTGGCGGTTTCATTTGGTATGGATGTTGGCGCAGTGTGCTGATGCGTATCATTTTTACACCTTAAAAGGTTACGCTGATAAGTTTCCGGACATTCGAGTGTGCTTTGCACATGGCGGGCAACTGGCTCAAGTAAATTTGGGCCGCCGAATTCAAGGCTTTGATGGCCGTCCTGATTTGTTTGAAGGTATGACCCATCCGCGTCGCTCTGTGGGCCACCCTAATATCTATTTTGATACACTGGTTCATGACTGTGACTCTTTGGAGTTGATGGTTCGACGTAACGGAACGGATCAGATTATTTGCGGGCTGGACGATCCATATCCGCTTGGTGAGATGGAAAGCACACCTCAGTCTTCTTATCCGGGTAAGTTATTGGATTTGGCCGTGGAGCAGGGCATTATCGATGCAAAACAATACAGTGATATTTGGGAAGATAACGTTTTGCGCTGGTTAGGTGCAGAACACGATGATTCTATTAAACAGCGATTGAATTTAGAACATGACAATACAAGCGTATGAGTCTTCGCTGGCTTTCGCCAAAAAACTAGACGAAGACGATCCATTGCGCCCCTTTCGCGGGCAGTTTCATTTGCCGGTGCAGAAAGACGGTACGCCCTATCTTTATTTGTGCGGCAACTCGCTGGGCTTGCAGCCTAAGCCAACACGTATTCAGATTGAGCAAGAGCTGCAAGATTGGCAAAATTATGGGGTAGAAGGGCATTTTCATGCCAAACTACCTTGGATGCCTTACCACGAGTTTTTGACGGAGGCTATGGCCGAAGTGGTTGGTGCCAAACCAATCGAAGTGGTGGTGATGAATACCCTGACGGTTAACTTACACCTGATGATGGTATCATTTTACCGACCTACCGATAAGCGCCACAAAATCTTGATAGAATACGACGCTTTCCCTTCGGATAAATATGCTGTTGCGTCTCAGATTCGGTTTCATGGGTATGATCCGGCAGAAAGCCTAATTGAGATGAAAGCACGAGAAGGCGAAGAATGCCTTCGAATGGAGGATATTCAGCAAGTCATTGAAGAGCAGGGCGATGAAATTGCGCTGATCATGTTTGGTAATCCCAACTATTATACGGGGCAGTTTTTCAATATGAAGCAAATTGCTGAATGGGGCCACGCTAAAGGCTGTATGGTAGGATTTGACTGCGCTCATGGCGCGGGCAACCGACCTTTGCATTTACACGAAAGTGGTATCGACTTTGCCGTATGGTGTACCTATAAATACCTCAATTCCGGGCCTGGCAGTCTGGCAGGTTGTTTTGTACACGAAAGACATGCACACGATAAAACCATGCCGAGGTTTGAAGGTTGGTGGGGCCACAATAAAGAAACGCGTTTTGGAATGCGGGATGGCTTTGAACCAATACCGGGCGTGGAAGCCTGGCAGTTGAGTAATCCGCCAATATTGTCTATGGCAGCAGTGAAAGCTTCGCTTGATATTTTCGCGCAAGCGGGAATCGAAAACTTGCGTAAAAAATCAATTCAGCTCACCGGCTTCCTCGAATATTTGGTCAATGCTCTGAAAGATGATCGGATTAAAATTATTACGCCGACGAATCCGGATGAACGAGGCTGTCAGTTGTCCATACAAGTACGAAATGCAGATAAAAGCTTGTACGAACAGATTACAGCGAAGGGCGTCATTGCAGACTGGCGTGAACCAGATGTGATTCGGGTAGCTCCGGTGCCGCTGTACAACACCTTTGAAGAAGTTTATCGATTTGTAGAGATTTTAAAAGCGTCTTTGAATAGTTAACCTATGAAAAATAAAAAAATCATCATTGTTGGTGCTGGTTTGTGCGGAACACTGCTGGCTATTCGTATGGGGCAGCGTGGTTTTGAGGTGCATTTGCACGAAAAAAGACCAGATATGCGCAAAGAAAGTGTGGATGCAGGCCGCTCGATCAACTTGGCACTATCAAGCCGTGGATTGAAAGCTTTGGCGAAAGCCGGTATGGAAGCAGACATTCGCAAGTCGTGCATACCCATGCGCGGGCGCATGATACACACCCTGGAAGGCGAGCAACGGTTTTCACCTTACAGCGGTCGGGCAGACGAATACATCAACTCGGTATCGCGCTGGGGCTTAAACGTCCAGCTATTGGAGAAAGCCGACGAAATGGAAAACGTCAAGCTGTTTTTTAATAGTCACTGTCAGGAAGTTGATTTGGAACATGCAACAGCTACCTTCCGCAATTCAAAGACTACCGAAATTTGGCAAGACAAAGGTGCTGTTGTGATTGGTACGGACGGTGCTGGCTCAGTGGTACGTCGTAGCTTGATGGGCCGCACAACGGACTTGTTATTTAATTACAGCCAAAATTTTCTGCGTCACGGCTATAAAGAGTTGACGATTTATCCGGGTGATGGCGGGAGCCATCGGATTGAGAAAAACGCTTTACATATATGGCCTCGTGGCAGTTTTATGATTATTGCCCTACCAAACCTAGATGGTAGTTTTACGGTGACTATGTTTCATCCGTTTGGAGGAGATTATGGTTTTGATGCCTTGACGAGTGAAGAAAAAGTAAAAGACTTTTTTGAGACGAACTTCTCGACCTTGATTCCACACATGCCGCATTATGTGGAGGAATATTTCAAGAATCCGGTTGGTAGTTTGGGGACAATCAAGTGTTATCCGTGGCAAGCTTATGGCAAAGCTTTGGTTATGGGTGATGCGGCGCATGCTATTGTGCCATTTTATGGGCAAGGCATGAATGCTAGTTTTGAAGATGTGCGCGTTTTTGATGATTTAATGGAAGAAACAGGCGACAACTGGTCGGTCTTGTTTGAGCGTTTTCAGGATATGCGAGTTGATAATGCCAATGCTATTGCAGACTTGGCGATTGACAATTTTCATGAAATGCAGGACAAAGTTGCTGACCCCACTTTCGTGAAAAAACGCCAGCTAGAGATGAAACTCGAACAGACCTTTGACGATTACTATTCCAAGTATTCCTTAGTGACTTTCAAGCCGGATATGCCCTATGCCAAAGCAATGGAGCTGGGCCGCCGACAAGATGAATTACTACTGAAAATGGTGGAAGGTATAGATGTAGAAGCGATAGACTTGAATAAGGTAATGGATGAAATTTCTCAACTTCACTCAACCCCAGTTGCATGAGCAGTTCAAAAGTATTAAAAGACAAAGCACAACCACTTGGTAATTATCCGCATGTCAAGCGGGTAGGGGACTTCCTGTATGTGTCTGGCACAAGTAGCCGAAGACCAGACAACACCCATATTGGTGCCGAACAAGATGCAGCCGGCAATTGGCATTTAGATATCCGAAAACAAACCCGCGCAGTCATTGAAAATATTGGCCAACTACTCGTCAGTATGGATGCGGGGCTGGAAGATTTGATCGACATGACCACTTTTTTGGTCGATATGAAAGACTTTAAAGGTTACAACGAAGTATATGGCGAATTTTTTGACCATACCGGCCCAAC
>JALEHC010000413.1 GCA_022763215.1 Saprospiraceae bacterium | reverse complement strand
GGCCAGCCTGCTTCTCCGACTACTCTCGGTAAAGAATTCGAGGTGTTTGTTGCCAGATTGGAGGCTCAGTTGGCACAACTCAAGACCGTTCCACATTCTGCAAAATTTGGTGGAGCGACCGGTAATCTGAATGCACATTACGTCGCTTATCCACAGACCGACTGGAAGGCATTTAGCCGTCGGTTTGTTAATGAAACGCTTGGCTTGGATCGCTCAGAGCCAACTACTCAGATTGAACATTACGATAATATGGCAGCCCTGTTTATGGGGATGAAACGTATCAATACGATTTTGATTGATTTGTCGAGAGATATTTGGACTTATATTTCGATGGAATATTTCCGTCAGAAAGTAGTTGCTGGGGAAGTGGGGTCTTCTGCCATGCCGCATAAAGTGAATCCCATTGATTTTGAAAATGCAGAAGGGAATCTCGGCATTGCAAATGCCATTTTTACCCATTTGAGCGATAAGCTTCCTGTATCTCGCCTCCAACGAGATTTGACAGATAGCACAGTGCTTCGCAATGTAGGCGTACCTGTTTCGCATACCCTCATTGCATTCAAAGCTATACGCAAAGGGCTGGGCAAATTATTGCTCAACGAAGCCAAATTAAACAGTGAATTGGAAGCGAATTGGATGGTGGTAGCTGAAGCTATTCAGAACATTCTGAGACGAGAAGGTTATGATCAGCCTTATGAGACGCTGAAGGCCTTGACGAGAGGGAAGTCAAGTATCCATCAAAAAGAAATTCACGAATTTATTGATACGCTGCAAGTTGCAGCTCCGATAAAAGAGGAGCTTAAAGCGATCACACCACAAAATTATATCGGAAAAGCATAAAAAAAGGGCCTTCTTTCCACTTGGATGAGAAGGCCCTCGTTTCTAAAGCTGTGTTAATTCAGATTCTAAAGATTTGAGGTATTTATTGAGTCGTTCCATTGGTTTGACAATGGCTACTCTTCCCGAACGCACAAATTCATAGATTCCGATTTCCTCCAATTCTTTGAGCAGGTTTTCGGTTTCGTGTTTGTGGCCGGTCTTTTCTATGACAATGTATTCTGGCTCAATTTCCAAGATGCGAGCATTGTATTCTCTAATGAGTTGCTCTACTTTGGTACTATTTGAAAAAACGTGCGTCGGTACTTTATACAAAGCAATTTCCTGATAGACAATTTCGTCCTCTTCATAGTGGAAAGCCTTGATAACATCCACTTGTTTTTCCAATTGAGCAACTAGTTTGGTTACCATATCCAGACTAACATTTACAACAATTGTAAAGCGGTGAATACCCGGTATGGATGATTCGGAGGTCGTCAGACTTTCGATATTGATGTGTCGACGAGTAAAAATGGATACCACCCTGGAGGTGATACCCGTTCTGTTTTCCGTGAAAACAGTGATCGTATATTCTTTTGTATCCATGTTGATGGGATTATGATTTTTCTAAAACGATTTCATCTACCGCAGCTCCGGAAGGAACCATTGGGAAGACATTCTCCTCATTCTCGACCCGAACGTGTAATAGGTAAGGGCCATCATGAGCCAACATTTCCTTAATGCCTGCTTCCAGTTCTTCAGGTTTGTCGATTGTTTTTCCGCTTACGCCAAATCCTTCTGCAATTTTTATAAAATCAGGATTTTGTAAAGCAACAGAAGAGTATCGACGATCGAAGAATAACTGTTGCCATTGTCGTACCATACCGAGGTAATTATTGTCCAGCAAGACAATTTTTACACCGACATTCCACTGAGCACACATGCCCAATTCTTGTATGGTCATCTGAAAACCGCCATCGCCAATGAAAGCCACCACTTCTCTTTCTGGCTGAGCTAGCTTGGCGCCAAAAGCAGCTGGAAGACCAAAACCCATGGTTCCGGCACCACCGGAGGATACCCACTGGTTAGTACTCTGATAAGAATAATATCGAGCAGCATACATTTGGTGCTGTCCAACATCAGTACAAACAATAGCCTGCCCATTGGTGATATCAGAAACGGCTTTTACTGCCATACCCATGCGGATATGTCCTTCTGGCGTTGGCGCTAAGTCGCGTTTGATGACTTTTTCGAATTCAATTTTGTCGCAATCTCTAAAGCTTTGTGCCCATTCCGGATAGCTTTTTTCTTCTACCAGTGGAATGAGCTTCTGCAATACTTCCTTAGCATCGCCGAGTACAGGCACATGAGCATATACATTTTTATTGACTTCAGACGGATCAATTTCGATATGCACTACTTTTGCCTGTTTGGCGTATTTTTGAAGATTTCCCGTTACCCGATCATCAAAGCGCATACCAATTGCTATGAGTACATCACATTCATTTTGCTTCATATTGGGGCCATAGTTGCCGTGCATACCCAGCATTCCCATGTGCAAAGGGTGCTCAGAACTAATGGAAGACAAACCATGAATCGTACAGGCGAGCGGAATACCCGTTTTTTCAACAAATGTTTTAAATTCTTCTTGGGCATGCGCAATTTGAATCCCATGTCCGGCAAGAATCATCGGCTTTTTAGCGGCATTGATTAATGCAGCAGCATCTCTTAATGACTCTGGATCAACTTTAGGGCGAGGTTTATAGCTTCTAATTTTGGGCTTAGGCGTATAGTAATAATCGAATTCTTCGATTTGTGCATTTTTGGCAATATCAATAACGACCGGTCCGGGACGACCAGAATTAGCAATATAGAATGCTTTCGCAAAAACTCCTGGAATCTCTTCTGCTTTGGTAATCTGATAATTCCATTTGGTAACCGCCATGGTACAGTTGATCACATCAGTTTCCTGAAATGCATCACTTCCCAGCAAGTGGCTATAGACCTGTCCGGTGATACAGACCAATGGAGTAGAATCCAGAATAGCATCTCCCAATCCGGTGATGAGATTGGTCGCACCTGGGCCGGAGGTCGCCATACAGACACCAATTTTACGGGTGACTCGTGCATAGCCCTGAGCAGCGTGAATGGCTCCTTGTTCGTGGCGAGGGAGAATGTGTTGCAACTGTTCCTGATAGTGGTACAATGCATCATATACCGGCATAATAGCGCCTCCAGGATAACCGAAAATCTTTTCGGTACCTTCTGCGATTAGGCAGCGGAGAATAGCTTCTGCACCGGTGAGTCTTTCTGTTTTGGGCGCAGCTTCGGTAGCGGCGGCCTCATTGTTTTGGTTAAATTGCAAATCCATTGGTCGTTGTATTAAAAGTTCATGGGAATGATAAATCTATATTTCATCGGTTACACAGCCTTCGCTGGCTGAGCTAACTGTTTTGGCGTACTTTCGAAGCATTCCATTAGCGGCACTAATAGGTCGCGCAGTCCATGCTGCTCGTCTGGATTCAATTTCTTCTTTGCTGAGATCTGCTTCGAGTTTATTGTTGATCGCATCAATGGTAATTTTGTCTCCATCTTTTAGAAGCGCGATCAATCCACCCACCTGAGCTTCAGGGGTAATATGACCTACGACAAAACCATGTGTACCACCTGAGAAACGACCATCTGTAATGAGTGCAACTTTTTGCCCCAGACCTTCTCCCATGATGGCAGAAGTCGGTTTAAGCATTTCCGGCATACCGGGAGCACCTTTAGGTCCGCTGTAGCGAATTACGATAACATCACCCGCCTTGATTTCTTTATTCTTAATGGCGTCATTAGCGGCCTGTTCTCCGTCAAAAACCCGAGCGGTTCCAGTAAATACTTCTCCTTCTTTGCCTGTGATTTTGGCGACAGCCCCGCCCTCAGCCAGATTGCCGTAAAGAATTTGAAGATGACCGCTTTGTTTTATCGGATTGTCGAGGGTGTGTACAACATCTTGGCCATCCTTCAAGTCAGGAACATCTGCCAGATTTTCGGCTATGGTTTGGCCGGTCACGGTCATACAATCGCCATGGATCATATCATGCTTTAGCAAAAATTTCATGACAGCTGGCACACCACCAACGTTATACAAATCTTCCATGACATACTTGCCACTTGGTTTCAGGTCTGCCAAAAAAGGAGTTTGGTCACTGATACGCTGGAAATCATCAATCGTAATATCGACGCCAACAGATTTAGCCATAGCGATAAGATGAAGCACTGCATTCGTAGAGCCTCCTAAAACGGTGATAAGGGTAATCGCATTTTCGAATGACTTTTTAGTCATTATATCTCTGGGCTTCAGGTCTAGCTCAAGTAATTTGCGGATAGCTTGGCCGACCCGTTCACAGTCTTGTGCTTTTTCTTTGCTTTGAGCAGGGTAGGAGGAGTTGAATGGCAGGCTCATACCAAGTGCCTCGATAGCAGAAGCCATGGTATTGGCGGTATACATTCCGCCGCAAGCACCAGGGCCAGGGCATGCATTTTTTACTACTGCTTTGAAGGTATCCTGATCGATACT
>JALEHC010000412.1 GCA_022763215.1 Saprospiraceae bacterium | reverse complement strand
CTTTTTCCTTGATCGAAGCAGGTACTTGAGCAATAGCCGAAGCATTAACTTGCCGGAAAGCTTGGTTGAGCAAGAGCGACTTACTTTGCTCCATAAAACGGAAAGCTGCTTTGAGATACTCCTCCTTTCCAAACTGCGACCATCCCTGATATGCGACTTCCAGTGCCTGTTCGTACAAAGGATAAAGGTATTCCTGTAAAATCAATTTTGATTCCGCCGAAGAGCGGAAATAATCTCGAATCTGCAACGCCACTTCTATGGCCGCCTGATGAACTTCCAAGCTTCGTTGCAAGTCTTTTTCTGCGCCTTGCTGCTTAAAACGCAGCGCAAAAGCACCAGCTTTAATCCCCAGAATATCAATCAGGTAGTCGGTAACGATAGCTGGTAGCTCGCGGGGTTCTTCCTTGTAGTCCAAGCTTTCAAAAGTCGGATGAGCAGCCACCATTGCCCGTTGTGCGTAGTACAAGGCACTATCTGCTTCTTCCATTTCGAGATAAGTAGAAGCCAAGGTATAATAAGCCACAGCCACATCGGTTTGTTTTTCGCCATATCGCTTTCGCAAAACCGACAAATTTTGTTGGTAGAGTTGGAGTGCAGTGGCATAGTCCTTTTTTACCTTTCGGTAAATGTAAGCGATGTTGATCAAGGTTTTGTTGGTAGAAGGATGCTCCTCTCCCAATTTGCTTTTCTTGATAGCCAGTGCTTTTTGATAATAATCCAGTGCCTTTTCGTATTCATTAAAGCCCAACTCATACGTCAGACCGGCATTATTGTACGCATTAGCAACTTTGATATGATCAGCTGGAAATATAGATTGATAAATATCCAGCACTTTTAGGGCCCCTTCTCGTGCCATTTCCCAATCACCTAATTGGTACCCGATTTTGGTCATTTGCAAATAGCCATTTCCGGTAGCTTCTGACAATTCGCCATGAATTTGACGAGAAAGGGCTATTTGTTGATTAAGATAATTGAGGGCTTTTTCTACATCTCCGATTTCGGAATAAACGGCAGCCAGCTGGTAATAAACGTTGGGTAGAATCTCACTTTGAGGCGAAGCCTTTTTCAGAATATCCTCCGCCTGTTGCAAGGCTTCGATAGCACCATTATAGTCGCTTTGCTCTCGTCGGATGGAGCCGATGCGTTGCCAGGCTCCTGCGGTGGTTTCGGGAGTAGTATTTTCGGTTAAAACCGTTAATCGTTCGACTGCCTGATCGAGTTGGCCTTGTTCGACCAAGGTATCGATCATAGCAAAATCAGATTGCCCATATAAAAAGCTGCTGAAGCAACATAGTATCAGTAAAAGGAGGTATCTCATAAGGGTTGAACTTATGCTGTAGATTAAAATAGTGGTTGGTTTCGCTTTGCAGTAGTATAAATATAATGGAAAAACTGATTAGTAGAGGGAACAGTGGCTCAGATTTGAAACGAAGACCAATACTGGACAACTAAAAAAGCCAGACCGGGCGTTGATCTGGCTTTTTGAAATTAGACTTGTCCATCGTGTCACGAATGAGCGAGAGCGAAGCAAATTTTATTTTGTACAAGGCGAAAAACATAGGCGATGCCTTAGTATCGGCGAGGCTTTTCAACGAAGTACAAGAGAAAATTTTGCCGTTCGTAGCCATTTGGTGATGCGGTGAACAAGTCTACTATTATTTATGGCCATTAATTACATTTTTGCAAAAACATACTTTACGATGTCTTTTGCATTTTTCAGATTGGCCAGGTCATTTTCTTCTACAACGATGTCGTATTTGTCCTCAATACTCGCCAGTATATTCATGATGTCATCTGTATCTGCTTTCAGATCTTCACGCAGACGTTCGTCCGGACTAACGGATTCTTTACCAAAATAATTGGCAATGATGCTTTGTACATCTTCAATTTTGACGTTTTCCATGCAAGAGTCGATTTAGTGAATGTTAGCTATATAAAGCTAACTAAAGGCCTTTATTGATTGTTTTTCAGCTTTTTCGAAAAAACGCCACAAAGGTAGAAATAATCACTTGATTACCAATTCTCTCGCTCAATTAATTGCAGAATATGGGCCAGGTGATGCCGACCATGCCAAGCGTACAGACTGATATTGGCATCTAGTGAAATTTCGCGGCCACTTTCCGGATGTACAAATTTACGGCTTAATTGCTCTACCGATAAACTACGCAGCAAAAACACCCAGCGTTGGTGCAGGGAAGCCAAAAGGGCCAAGGACAAGCCAATAGGTGCAATATTGGCATCTGGCAATGCCGCCCAGGCATTTTCATCATAAGCCTTAATAGTAGGTTGGTCTTCCGTCAGTGTCCATTTAAATCGGATAAAACTATTCAGGTGGCTATCGGCCAAATGGTGTACGACTTGTCGTACCGTCCAGCCGCCGGGTCGGTAAGGTGTATTGAGTTGGTGATCGTCAAGCGTAGCAGCTACTGTAGCCAATTTGCCAGGTAATTGCTCGATTTGTTCTATCCATTGTTGGATATCTTCATTAGTAATTTGTTCGGGTCGTTTAAATCGACCGATGGGATACCGCAGTTGTTCATCGCTCATAAGTCAGGTCATTTGGTGGCTACCTTTTATCAGGTAGTACGGCCAATATACCTATTTTTTGTTGATCCCGTCTGCCGAATGGCAGGAAGGTGAGCCCAGAAAGTACAGGAATCAGGTTGATTCTAAAATTCAGAAATGTGCTTCGGAAATGCGCCCTTCAAAGCATTCTCCTGAATATATCGTTTGGCTTGTTCCCGATCTGGAAACCCCTTGATGTATACTTTAAAGTACCCATCTGTAGATTCCAACCATGATACCTCTACGCCCAATCTTCGGCTTTGCCGAAAGGCTTCCAATTCAGCAGCTTTTGCAGACGACAAAGCACAAAGCTGTACACACCAGTCTAAGCGATAGGCAGTGGGGTGTTCGTAGGTCGTACTTTCAATTGGTTCTGTGATTGATTCTTCCTGCCTTACAGGAATTTCCAAAGTGGCCATACTTACCTGAGGAGAATTAGGTGGAGGGTTTGAGGAAGGAGCCTTGATTCTTGCAAAGCTTCCCTTTCTAAAAGTGTATTTACCTTTCTTTGACTACTCCAACATAAGTAGTTAGACGGAATTATAAAAAAGTGAAATTCTACAGGGTCAGCACAAAATAATCACCTGACTATCAATTAGTTCAATCATTTTGTGCTGACAAATTTCACTTATCCATAATTTTGATCCGTCACATAGCTGCTTTCATCTCAAAAAACTGACTACTGCTCAATTCCACTTCGCCATTTTCGCTGTAAAGCTTTAGCTGATTAAAATCTTCATTCGGGAAGAAAATATCTGTGATAGCAGTTGCTCCTTGGTCGGCGGTCATTTCCGCGGAAGCGACATCAAAAAACAAATGCATGCTTATGGTGTTCCCGAATCCAAGTCGAGGTGCATAATGAACCCCAGCAAAATCAGCTGAAAAATCTTGTTTACCGGCTTTGCTGCGGTCGCTGTAAAAACTGTTTTTAGCGGCATCAAAACCTATGCGATAACGTTCACCTTTGCTATTCGATAGCTCAATGCCAAAATTTGCTTGGCTCCCTTCTGGTATTTTCCATTCCAGCATAGCTTCCATCGCAGCAACCTCAAATTCCATTTCATTGGTAATATCCAATTCACCCGCTACTTTTTTGGGTTGAAGATCCGTTTGAGTGCCACGATTTTGTTGCATTTCTTTCACGAAAGTGGTCATCAGTCGAGGGCCCGCTTCGGTTTGTTGGAGTTGCAAATTTCGCGCAAGCGTCATAGCCGAGCGCCAGCTTTGTGTAGGCACCACCTGTGCATAATCCCAATTACTCATCCAGCCCATAAAAATCCGTCGACCATCTTCTTTTGGAATATCCGACCAGGTAACGCCCGCATAATTATCGCGTCCGTAGTCGAGCCATACTGCATTTTGGGTTTCGGCTTTCGCCAAATCATCTGCAAATACAATTTGATCGACGAGTATGTGTCCCCAGCCTCCAGGGTGTTCATCCACAATTTGTAGTCGAGCGGTTTTGCCTTTAAATTCGCGCACATCCCAGCCTTTCCATTGTAGTTGCTCTGAGTTTCCTCCAGAAGCAATACGCTCAATTTTGCCATCAATCAACAGATTCATAGCCGTTCGCAGTTTATCATTCCCCCCACCAATCTGGAAGTTGATGTAGTCTTGTTCAATTACAAAAGTTGGGGAAGTCAATTTACCGCTCGTCTTATCGCCACCTAGGAAGCTATTGACCAGAGATTGACCACTATAGCCCTTTACTTCTTGTTGGCCTTGAAGTGTTCCTTGAGCAGGGCTTTCGCCAAATGCGTCACCAGCAGCAGTCCATTCGCCATAGCCATTTTCAAAATCTTCAAATACTTTGCCATCCGGAATATATGCTGGAGTAGTATTGAGTGCTTTCGCAAAAGTCGGATCTACCGTAAAGGTTTGGCCATCGAATTGGCCCACAAAATATTGGGTGCCACTGCCACCGTTGTAAGCCCCTGGGTTGAGGCTTTGCAACAATACCCAATACTGCTCACCAGTAGATGCGATTGTCATCGGAAACAAATCAGGACATTCCCATACGCCTGTATGTGCTCCGATATTTTGACCAAAGTCGCTCAAATAAGTCCAGTCTTTTAAATTGGGTGAGCCATAAAACTTGACATGATCCCAAGCAGCAAAAACCATAATCCACTGATCAGAATCTTCATCCCAGATTACCTTGGGGTCTCGAAAATCACGAATTCCCGGATTAGGCACTACCGGATTGTCTTCATACTTGGTCCAGCTACGGCCTTTATCCGTACTATAAGCAATCCCTTGGTATTGAAAATCATTGCGGCCCGCCGCATCACCTTTCGGATCGTGGTAAGTAAAGATAGCCACCATAGGTGGGTTATCGGCAGTACCAAAACCAGAAGTATTGTTCCAATCTACAACTGCACTACCCGAAAAAATATACCCCAAACTATCTGGGTAAAGTGCGATAGGCAAGTGTTCCCAGCTCACCAGATCACGACTAACGGCATGCCCCCAGTGCATAGGCCCCCAAACCGTACTATCTGGATAATATTGATAAAAAAGATGGTACTCCCCCGCATAAAACACCATGCCATTGGGGTCATTCATCCATTTTGCAGGAGGCGTGAAATGGTAATGAGGCCGGTGCTGTTCGGTGGTGCTTGCGGCTTCGGGCTGCTGTTCAGCAGTAGTGGACGTATTTGGCTGACAAGCCGAAAAAAGTAAAATGATAAAACCTATTATATAGAGGTATTGCATATTTTATTGATTTAGCGAAAGCGAGGATTTGACCATTGAAGTCCGTTTCTTAATTTTTGTTTAGTGGACGAACCATTTGCTGCTCGATTTCTTCCAGCGAAATTCCTTTTGTTTCCGGCATCATAAACATGACAAAGAGCAATTGAAGTACCATCATACCCGCAAAGAGGAAGAATAACTGAGCTGGCCCCAAAAGCCCTGCGAAATAAGGAAAAGTACCGGCAATTAGTGCCGCAAAAACCCAGTGTGTCCCACTGCCAAAGGCCATGCCAAATCCACGAACATCATTGGGAAAAATCTCTGAAATGAATACCCAAATACAAGCCCCCTGCCCTATGGCATGCGAAGCAATAAACACAAATAACCAAGTGGGCACCAGCACACCACCAAAAGCTTCGGTATAAAAAGCATAGCCCACAGCACCCAGTGAAATGATGTAGCCGACAGAACCAATGTACATCAAAAATTTACGCCCAAAGCGATCAATCAAAGCAAGGCCCAACATAGTAAAAACAAGGTTGACAATACCAATACCGGCAGTCGAAAGCAAGGCAGTTTGTCCCCCCATTCCGGTCATTTCAAAAATGCGTGGCGCATAATAGATCACAGCATTAATACCGGAGAGCTGATTAAAAAAGGCAAACAAAAAGGCCAGGAGCAGCGGTTTGTTGTAACGTCCAGACCAAAGCGTAGCTACAGAAGCATGATCAACTTGATGTTGTTTTTGAATATCTCGCAGTGCTTCCTCCACCGTATCCGGATTAATCATCTGCAAAATAGCCCGTGCACCTTCGATATCGCCTTTACGCACAGCCAGCCAGCGCGGGCTTTTAGGGACATTCAAGATCAGGAATACGAAAGCCAGTGCAGGAATCACTTCGATACCCAGCATCATCCGCCAAGCCCCATCTACCCCTTTACCTATCAAATAATTGGAGACATAAGCCAGTAAAATACCCAGTACGATATTAAACTGAAAGATAGCCGTCAATCGTCCTCTTTGATCAGCTGGAGAAATTTCAGAAATGTAGACTGGAGCGGCGACCGAGGAAGCTCCGACTCCAATTCCGCCGATAAAGCGAAACACCATCAGAGTATAAATATCGGGTGCTAAGGCAGAGCCTGCCGCAGAGACCAAGTACAAAATACCGATCCAGAAAAGGGTAGTTTTTCGTCCGAAGCGATCAGAAGGAATGCCCCCAAACAGTGCCCCAATGACAGTTCCGTAAAGTGCCATGGCGACCATTTGGCCGACCATACCATCGCTGAGGCCCCAGAGTTGTTGGATGGCCTGTTCACCACCTGAGATAACAGCGGTATCAAATCCAAAGAGGAATCCTCCCAGTGCCACCGTAATGGACCAGAACAAAATTTTTGATTGATTCATGTTTTTCGACCTTTAAGTTTCAATTTTGCTTAACGCGAGCTGAAGTTAAACAACTATGTGTTAATCTGATAATCTGTTTTGGAAAGTGACAGATCAATTTTTGAGGCTATTACCGATTGGTACCGATATACACGCAATAAATACTTAGCATATTGTTTCAATTAAGAGCTGTTGCGGCTTCTTTAGAAGCCGAAATCTTTGCTGTTTCAATTCCATTCTGGTACAATTAAGAG
>JALEHC010000411.1 GCA_022763215.1 Saprospiraceae bacterium | reverse complement strand
TATAACATATCTGATCGATATGAAATAACTCTTTCAAATTGGATGCGTATGGCTAAATTTTCTGATTTGATTCGCTTTTACAGGGCTTGCTTTCAGCAGGACAGTCGGGCTGTAAGCCTCATGAATTTTTCGAGTGCGAAAGTGAAAGATTCACTTATTATTGACCATCCACATTTATTGCAGGGCACACATATTCAGGTGCCTGTTCCTTCCAAATGGGGCGAAAAAGCCGAAAAAGACCTCTTACTCTATGGCAAAGAAAGAGCATTGTACGTATGTGCTTTTTTCCTCACTGGCGAAACTACCGTTATAGGCAAAAAGCATAAGGTGCAAGCCCCGCTCATGTTGTATCCGGCTGAGTTGTTTCGAGAAGGTGGGGTATATTACGTTTCCATGAATGCGGAGCAGGGACTGCTCAATCCGTCTTTCATCAATGTCTTGAAAAAAGAAGGCAGTGACGATCAGAATTTGTACGACCAACTTGCCATTCATTTGCCGAAAGGCTATATCCAGTTTGAGCAGCAACACCAGATTGAGGAGTGTATGACGCAGTACTTTCCGCAGCTTTCGCTAAATGCATTTGAACGATACCCGGAACTACTTTCTGAAAAAGAAATGAAAGCATGGATGAAGGAAGATCTTTCCAGCTTCCAACTCACCAATGCAGTCGGCCTTGGCATTTTGCAAAAGCAGTTTAGCTCGCGTGGAATTCTCAATGAGTTGGAGCAGATGGCTGAGCAGCAGACCGTGTCTTATCCGATGCATCAGCTATTTATGGATGAAAATTTCAAGTCCAAACCAGGCAAGGTTCGTATGCACACACCTGCTACCTTGAGCAACGCACAAGAAAATATTTTCCAGTCTGTAGCTCGCCATCCGCTGACTATGGTCGTTGGTCCGCCTGGCACAGGCAAATCTTTTTCAATAGCCGCTTTGGCCGTTGATTACCTGAGTCAGGGTAAGTCTGTTTTGATTGCCTCCAAAAACAATCAGGCAGTGGATGTCGTCGCTGATAAAATCGAACAAGAACTCAACTTGCCAGGCATGGTTGTGCGGGCTGGCCGACGCGATTATAAAAAACAACTTCAACAGCGCATTAAAGATTTGCTGTACGGCATTGATGTTCAAAAAATAAAATCGGCAGAAGTGCGGGCCCCTCGGCAAAGTTTTCATGAACTCGACCGAAAGCTGAAGAGTTGGGCGAGTATTATGAAAAAACGGCATCAGGAAGAGATGCAAATTGCTGATTTTTTGACAAGCGATTCGCCTTCATGGTGGGATCGCTGGCGACTTTATTTTTTGCGACAGCGACTGCAAAAAGAACTCCCGGTTTGGGATTTGCAACATCGTTATGAAGCGACTCTTGACCGACGACATGAATTGGTCGAAGCTTACATCAAATTACAATTTCAGAAAAAGTTATACGATACCCTTCAATTTAGCCGAAAGGCTTTTCAACATTTGCTGAAAGGCATTACCGCCAGAACCGGAAGCCGCAAAGAACACTACTTTGATGGCATCGACTTTCGTGAAATACTCGGTGCTCTTCCCATCTGGATCGTCAATGCAGCAGATATCAGTCATGCACTGCCTTTGCAGCGGCATCTTTTTGACTTGGTGATCATTGACGAAGCATCGCAATGTGATGTTGCCAGTTGTCTGCCGTTACTGCACCGTGCCAAACGCGCAGTCATTGTGGGCGATCCGAAGCAGCTCCGCCATATCTCGTTTTTGTCGAAAGACCAGCAACGCCAGTTGGTACAACAATTCAAGCTGACGGAAGCGGAAGAAGACATTCTCAACTATCGCGAATTCAGTGTACTTGATATCGTGATGAATAATATCAGCGAACAGGAACAAATTTGCTTTTTGGATGAGCATTTCCGGTCGCAGCCGGAAATCATTGCCTTCAGCAACAAACGCTTTTACAATAATTCGCTTCGAATAATGACGGCTACGCCGCAAACAGAATTGCAAAAAAGTGTTTTTCTGCATCATTGCGACGGCAAACGATATGCAAGAGGCTACAATAAAACGGAAGCCGCAAAACTGATTGAACACATCCGTGAAAAAGTGGAATTGGAAGCCAAGCTGCCTGCTGCCATTTGTCAGAGCATCGGCATATTGTCGCCATTTCGGGAGCAGGTTAATCATCTGCAAAAACAAGTCAGTGAAGCCTTTCCGGCAGATGTATTAAAGCGTCACCGAATGCTGGTGGGTACGCCCTTTGCTTTTCAGGGGGAAGAACGCGATTTGATGTATTTGTCCTTTGCGGTAGATGCAGAGACGCATCCTTCGACTTTTATTTACCTCAATCGAGAAGATGTATTTAATGTCAGCATCACCCGTGCTCGGTCGGAGCAGCATATCTTCTGGTCGGGTCGCCTCGAAGGCTTAAACCCAGACTCTTTACTGGCACATTATTTAGGCAGCATCAAAGGCGATTTATTGTTGGGGCAGGTAGACGATCCGCGATTGTACCGCGATACTTTTCTGGATGAAGTCGAAGCAACCATAAAAACATGGCCAGTGGATGAAGTACATATCTCCTATCCGATAGCAGGCATGGAAATGGACCTGGTGGTAGTCGTTGGTCAACAGACCATGTGCATTGACCTGATTGGATATCCAGGCGCATTTGAAGCTGCTTTTTCGCTGGAGCGAATCAAAATACTTCGCCGTATGGGTGTATCTGTCTTCCCATTGCCGTACAGTACCTGGCATTTCCGCCCAGAAGCATGTAAAGAAGCACTTAAACGCTGGTTGATTAGGGATTGAGGGCAACAAAAAGCGGCTTGGATCTATTACCATAGTATAGAAACACTAATATGTCTGGCAAGCAGCTTTTACATTATTGCAAATTAGACCTCAACACCAAACTAGCTCCCTACATTAAGTATGCCTGGGTAATGAAAGCATTTGAGCCCAAATCAAGGTACGATTTATTAATCCCGGATGGTTATCCTGAAATTATTTTTGTTAAGGAAGGTGCTTATGAAAAAGCCTTCCTTACTCCGGATCAGCCTTCGATCATTATCAATCGCTCATGTGTCATTGGCATACAAACACGGACTATATTAGCCAGAAGGCTGGACCACTGACAACTTATTGGCGTAAAGCTAAAACCGGCTGGAGCTTTTGCCTTATTTGGCAAACAACTAAAAACAATGCTGGATAACAATATTCCAATCAAAGCATTGGAACTAGATTGGTTACAGCAACTAGATCAGCAATTACCGGATTATCACCAGGAAGAGGCAATTGCCAACTGCTTGTCTACCAGGCTTTTCAGCCAAATTCAGCAAAAGGTAGATATTCAAACTAATGGACTGATTGCATCCATGCTCACTTCTATTATATCCGTTCAGGGGCAAATAAGTATACAAGAGCTATCGCAGCAGCACTTTCTAAGTACTCGACAATTTCAACGAAAGTTTAAACGATACTTTGGTATCTCACCCAAGAAGTTTTTGAATATCATTCGATTTAAACAGCTTTACAAAACCAGTATTTTGCAGCAAAAACGTCCGGATAATTTTCTTGAGCATGGCTACTATGATCAAATGCACTTCATCCGGGACTTTCAGAAACATTTGGGTGTTAATCCTTCTGAAAGCATTGATCCAGACTATCTTCAACTTCATCAGATGGCACAACGGAATGTATAGCAACGGGTAATCTCGTGAAATTCCGATCGAAACAGAAATGATACATACTCAAGAACAATAAAAATGTACATCAAAAGAACGAGAGGACTTCGAACGCGTATCATTTACCCCTTGCTAAATGTCGCTTTTTTACTATCCTTCCTGTACTCTAGATTCTATTTTTGATCAAAAAAAGAATGAAAAATTACTGGCTGTATAGCCTATTAATGCTGGTATGGAGTTGCCATGCCCCGGAACCTTCTTCTCCTGATCAAAACAAAGCACGGATCATAGAAACGCTCCAAAAAGAAACCCAATATTTTTGCGAACGCAAACTCGATAAATGGGCAGAGCAGTGGTCACATCAAAATTTTGTATCCAAGATGTATGCCGGACAACATGAATTCACGGAGTTTGACAGTTGGCAAGCCATCTGGCAGAATACCATCGAACATATTCAAGCATTTCCAAATCCAATACCTATTCCGGAAACGGCACAAGATTACCGTATTGAACTATTCGAGCAAACAGCCTTCGTATTTTTTGCCAAGAAAGGAGAGCAGGGCCCCATTCGGGAAACCCGGTTTATGGTCAAAGAAAATGACCAATGGAAAATTGCGCGAATGCAAACGATATATTAAAAATTCTATCATTCAAATATTAAAAAATGAAGTATTCTACCATTGGAAAAAGTGGCTTGATTACATCTGAGCTAACATTAGGCACCATGATTTTCGGCGAACAATCCAGTCGATCCACGCCCAAGAAAGAGGCCTTATACATGATTGATCAGTACCTCGAAGAAGGAGGAAACCATCTTGATACTGCCGATGTATATGCTGAAGGCCGATCAGAAGAAATCGTTGGCGAAGCCGTTAAAAACCGACGCCAAGATGTTATTATTTCAACGAAAGTTAGATTCCCTACCCAAGCAAACATCAATGCACAAGGACTTTCCAGGTGGCATATTGTGGCAGGTGTTCAGGCTAGTCTGAAACGGTTACAAACCGATTATATCGACCTACTGTATGTTCATTGCTTTGATCCGCTTACGCCTTTGGAGGAGACCATTCGAGCATTGGATGATCTCATCCGAAGCGGAAAAGTCAGATACATCGGAATTTCCAACTTTAAGGCCTGGCAGTTGATGAAAGCACAAGGGCTATGCCAACAGATGAACACCAATCGCTTCATTGCAGCTCAGTACCAATATAGCTTAGTAAAACGTGATATGGAATATGAGTTTTTTGACTTGCTGGCCGAGGAAGGCCTTGGCTTACTGCCCTGGGGGCCATTAGGAGGTGGATTTTTAACCGGAAAATATACACGCAACCAACCAACAACCGGACGCATTGCAACAACTTCAAAAGATACGGAAGAAGCCTGGGAAAGGAGAAATACCGAGTCCAACTGGAAAATCATCGACACGCTCCAGGAGTTTGCACTCAAATACAATGCTACGCCTTCTCAGTTAGCCATCGCCTGGATACTTTCCAAACCAGTTGTATCTTCTGTCATTTTGGGCGTAAGAACACCCGAACAGTTAACAGATAATCTTAAGGCAAAGGAACTGTCTATTTCAACAGATGACCTGGCAGTATTAAATGAGCTAAGTTCATTGCCCGAACTTTATCCATACCGAATGATAGAAGAATATGGAAGTAGAAAATTGTAGAAATCCTTTCACTTTGAGGTGAGTACATTTCCAACACTTTAATCAGTGAACATGGTGTCATTTGTCTTCTAAGTTGCTTTTATCCAGGTAAAGTCGTGCATGCATAGGGGTCGCTTCCAATTTTTGGGCCTTGTAAATAAAGCGACAATACTGCATAAGCTTTCAAAAAAGACAACTCAATATCCTACTTTCGAAAATGGTAAGCGGTGTGTACACCAACTACCTAACCATAGATGTCTGTATAATCGACTTTTTAGACTGCCCGACTGCTTATTCCGTACCGGAATACGCCCTTAAGAAATTACAACACTGATTAGAAATAAACACTCTCATAATGAAAAACTTTTTTACTACCTTATTCTTACTTATGCTATTGGTTGGCTTTGTTTCTGGTCCACTTTCGGCCCAACAACTCAACCACGTTCAAGGTGAACTATTAGTTCGCCTTCAAGATGATGCGAATGTTCGCGACTGGCTTATTAGTAAGCAGGAATTTAATCGCGTGCCCACCCAATTGAAACTGCGAAAAAAGATTTCTGCTCCGATGAATATCTATGCGGTAACATTCGATTGGACGAATATTGATGAAAATGCTTTTTTGCAAGCGATAAAAAGATCGAATGCCGTTGTCGAAGCTCAATTTAATCATTTTGTCAGTCTTCGGGAAACCATTCCTAATGATGAGCAATTTGTCGATCAATGGCAATATATCAATACTGGCCAAAGTGGTGGCACCGCAGGTGCGGATATTGACATGGAATTGGCCTGGGATACCACCACTGGTGGTTTAACCCCTGACGGCGATACGATTGTTGTTTGTATCATCGACGGTGGGTATCAAATCACGCATGAAGATTTAAGTGATAATGTGTGGTTTAACTATGCTGAAATTCCGGGTAATGGCATTGATGATGACAACAATGGTTTTGTAGATGACTTCAAAGGCTGGAATACCGGCTCTGATGCCGATAATATTGATGTAGGTGTACCAATCGGTCACGGTACGCCTGTTGCGGGTATCGTTGGGGCTAAAGGAAATAACGAAGTAGGTGTTGCAGGTGTCAACTGGAACGTAAAATTGATGCTGGTATCTGGTGGTTCTGGAGTAGAAAGTGAAGTTTTGGAAGCTTATTCTTATCCGCTTGGCTTCCGCAAAAAATATAACGAAACCAATGGCGAAGAAGGAGCTTTTGTCGTAGCCACTAATGCCTCTTGGGGGGTTGATTTTGGGCAACCAGATGATGCGCCACTTTGGTGTGCTTTTTACGATACGCTTGGCGTTCATGGTATCCTCAACTGCGGTGCTACAATCAATGGCAACCAAGATATTGACATTGTTGGTGACTTACCAACCGCTTGTCCGAGTGACTTCCTTATTAGTGTTACCAATATGAATGACGACGATGTCAAAGTCACTTCCGCTGGTTTTGGTATCGTGAATGTCGACCTTGGTGCCTTTGGTGCAGGTACCTGGACAACTTCATCTGGTGGTGGATATGGCGGATTTGGCGGCACCTCTGGTGCTACGCCTCACGTGACAGGTACCGTTGCTTTGCTCTACTCCGCTCCTTGCAGCAATTTGACGGATTTGGCGAAAGCCAGCCCTGGAGATGCTGCTTTGTTAGTAAAACAATACATCTTGGAAGGGGTAGACCCTAATGAAAGTCTGGATGGCATCACCGTTACTGGTGGCCGATTGAATGTTAACAATAGCATGCAGTTGTTGATGGCAAACTGCGGCCCATGCCCAAATCCGAGTGGATTGGCTGCAACAGAAGTCATTGATACATCCGCTGTGTTTAGTTGGACTAATACTGAAAATGCTATTAGCGACACCCTTCGCTGGCGAGCCGTTGGTGATATGGAGTGGAATGTAGTTGCCGATGCGACTTCTCCTTATAGCATCGACTCATTGATGGCTTGTACCGATTATGAATTTCAGGTGATCAGCAATTGTGATACGATTTTATCTGAATACTCCAATGTCTTGCAGTTTAAGACCGATGGTTGTTGCGAAAACCCGATGGAATTTACGCTTTTGACGGTTACGGACTCTTCTGCAAGTTTGTCATGGGATAGCATCCTTGCTGCCCAAAGCTACAATATTCGCCTTCGTCCACTTGGCGAAATGCAGTGGGATACTTTAAACACAAGTACTGAAACATTCGAATTAACGGGGCTTGATTCTTGTGTCACTTATGAAGTACAAATACAAACGGTATGTGCTGATGATGAAATCGCATTTAGCGAAAGCCTGACCTTCACGACTAAAGGTTGTGGTGCTTGTATCGACATGGAGTACTGCATGGCACCTGGCATTTCCTCGAATGAAGAATGGATTGAAATGTTTTCACTAAATGGAATGGAAAATATCTCAGGGAATAATGATAGTTATGGCGACTTTACTGGCGGAATGGCGGTAGAACTAGCCACCAATAATTCCTTTGATTTCACCTTAATTCCTGCCTATACCGGCACCAATTATGACGAGCAAATCAGAATTTGGATCGACTATAACCAAGATGGTGTATTTGCCGTTGAAGACGAACTGGCTTATTCCATTGATGGTATTGACTCAGAAACAACTGGAAGCATTAGTATTCCGGGTGATGCGCTAACTGGGCTTACCCGCCTGAGAGTAACGATGGCTTTTGCCGGTTCACCTGATCCTTGCGTGACGCCTAGTGGAGGCACTGCTTTTGGTGAAACCGAAGATTATTGTGTCGTCATTGTGGAAGGAGTTGCCCCATGTGAGGCACCAATAACACTGGATACAACAGGCGTAACCGAGGCAATGGCAGATTTTACCTGGGAAATGACGACCGGTGCCACAGAATATCAACTTCGCTATAAGCAAGAAACAGAAATGGACTGGACAGAGCTGGATGTGAATACGAATGGTTATACCCTTGAAGGCTTGGCAGAGTGCACCGCGTATGAGACACAGGTACGCTCAATCTGTGGTGATAGCTTGAGCGGGTATTCGGAAAGCTTTATGTTTTCAACGGATTGTCTGACCAGCACCAATGATCTTTTGAGCGAATTCAATAGTATCAATATCGCGCCAAATCCATTCAAAAATCAGCTACAAGTGCGCTTTACATGGAGTACCACTCCACAAAACGTACAAGTAGAATTAATGAATTATCTAGGCCAAACTTTACAATCGAAGGTACTGAACGATCAGTCTGATGTTCAAGAAGTTACCTTTGATGGCTCCGGCCTTCCGAGTGGTGTATATTTAGTTCGTTTACAAACTACGGATGGCAAAGTACACACTCAAAAAGTAGTAAAAACTTTTTAAGTCATACAGTGGGATTTGCCTTTCGGCAAATCTCACTCTTTCTTCTCTCTGCTCAATTTATCCCCGCCTAGATCAACCAATTTTCGGTTTTGTTATTCTATTAGAAAAATAGGTGATGACAAAGACCGAAAATTTTGAGCAAGTAGAAATTTCCTCTGTTGAAGAATTGCATCAATGGCTCGAACAGCACCATACACAGCAAGAAAGTGTCTGGCTAGTCACTTTCAAAAAGCAGGTTCCTGAAAAGTATGTATCTGTCTCCGAAGTATTGGACGAATTGCTCTGTTATGGCTGGATTGATGGCATTCGGCGAAAGCTGGATACCGACCGAACGATGCAATTAATTGCTCCACGTAAAGCACAACACTGGGCCAAAACATACAAAGATCGGGCTGCTCGGCTCGAAAAAGAAGGCCGCATGCAAGATGCTGGCCGAAAAGCTATAGCATTATCAAAAAAGAATGGTCTTTGGAATTTTATGGATGATGTAGATGCGCTCATCAAGCCAGCTGATTTGGTAGAAGC
>JALEHC010000410.1 GCA_022763215.1 Saprospiraceae bacterium | reverse complement strand
GTCATATCTGGCAGCTCAAAATCAAGCCCCAGCAGCCACTTCTACTCCAACAATTTCGCTTGACGACTACGCCTTCAGTCGCTTCATCCGAATATTTCTTCTGCAATGGCTTCCAGTCTTGGTCGGAAAGTCGAGAATTTCATCGTACAGAACACATTCCAAATCTTAGGCGCATCGCGCGTCCACTTTTCAAATATTATGGCGACTATCACTTTCGTGAAATTCACCGCAAACCAGGATTCTTGCACGCCTGGACCTATACATATGCTCGGCTACCAGAAGCCTTGCTCTTGTTTGCTTCGCTCAATGAACAACAGGCATTTACCCTTTTTCAATGGGATTTGGCTACCAATAGCCTACAAATTGAAAGAGATATCAAAGGACGAAAAATTGACTCCACCTACACGCTGCTTGAACTATTGGTCGTGAAAGGAAGTAGCAATACCGTTTTTGATGCTTGGGCAAAAGCTCTTGATATGCCTGCTCTACCCAAAGAAACAGTAAGTGGCTGGACGAGTTGGTACAACTATTACACCAAAATCTCTGAGATAAAACTTCAACAAAATCTCCGGCAATTAGCCACGTTTCAACCCAAGGCAGACTTCTTTCAGATGGACGATGGCTTTCAACAGGCGGTCGGTGATTGGCTTACTATTGATAGCAAAAAATTTCCAGATGGCGTACATAGTATTGCCCGACAAGCTCATCAATCTGGGTTTAAAGCAGGCATTTGGCTTGCGCCTTTTATTTGTGAACCAGCCTCTGATTTGTACAAACAACATCCAGAATGGCTGCTTCGCGATGCCAATGGCAATGCCATTAGGGCAGGCTTCGCGCCGCATTGGAGTGGTTTCTTTTACGCACTCGACTTTTATCATCCCGAATTCCAGGCATATTTAGCTGAAGTTTTACAAACCTATACCCAAAAATGGAACTTCCAACTGCTTAAACTTGACTTCCTTTATGCCGTTTGTTTGCTCGGCAGAGCCGATAAAACCCGTGCAGAAATCTTAACAGATGCTATCCGATTTATACGAAAGTATAGTGGAGACGCGCGCTTACTCGCTTGCGGCACGCCACTGGGCCCGCTATTTGGCGAAGTCGATTATTGCCGCATTGGTGCTGATATCCACCTGAGTTGGGATCATGGTCTTTTGAAATTTTTCCGCAAACGCGAACGTGTATCTACTTACCTGGCTTTACAATCTAGTCTTGGTCGTCATCACCTCAATGGACGTTTTTTTGGCAATGATCCAGACGTATTTATTTTGCGAAAGCATAAACATCGGCTTACGCCAAATCAGCAAGCCAGTATTTTGCAGATTAATACCATTAGCGGAAGCTTAATTTTTCATTCGGATGAGCTAGAAACCTACGACAAAACGGCCAAAAACTGGCTACAGTGGTTTGAGCAAAGAAAAAGCAGTCAGTTGCGTGAGGTCGTGCCTTTTAAAAAAGACGTTTATCAGCTCAAGATCGAGCAGCAAGGGCAGACTTATCAGGGGTGGATCAACTTATCCCGAAAGGAACAAGTATTGGAACATGGGCAGCTAAGACTAGCGCCCTTTGAATGTCGGATTGCATTTAACGAAAGTTGAAGGCAAGGCAACTACAAATTAAAAAATATTTCATGACGCTCAAGCAAATTATAAAATGGGCTTTAATCGCTTTATGCGCAGGCTTGTTGTTTATCGTCTTCTTCCCAAAAACGTATGACGTTCCGTCCTTTAAAGCAAGAAAAGGAACCGAATATTGGCACTTAAATACGGGCTCCAAAATCGGATATACAAAAGTAAAAGCGGACTCTATTAGTACAAAAAGTCCAATCATTTATCTTCATGGAGGGCCCGGAGGGTTGATTAAAGACGATATCATCCACGCCCTAAAACCATTGGCCAAGACGGGTCATGACCTTTATTTTTATGACCAAATTGGTAGTGGCCACTCGGGTAGACTTGATAATATTGCCGAATATTCTGTCGAACGACACAAAAAAGACCTAGCAGAGATAGTCGAAATAATAAATGCAGAAAAAGTAATTATAATCGGGCATTCATGGGGTTGTATGTTGGCTATTCAATATCTACAAGATCATCCTGATAAAATTGAAAAAATAATCCTGGAAGGGCCCGGACCAATTCTACCTATCGATCATTCTTTGAGAAACCAAACGCCACCCGATAGCTTGAATCTAATAAACCCGGAATACTCCAATCGAGCAGGCAATCAAAAAGCCTATAATTGGCGAACCACAATCATCCGAAAGTTTGCATACCGATTTGAAAAGAAATTGGCTTCAGATGAAGAGGTAGATCATTTCTTCACCTTTCTCAATAACGAATTAAATAAATCGACTAACTGTACCATCAAGGAATCCAAGGCTTCTAGTGGAGGCGGTGGTTATTATTCACACATTATGACTGCAAAAAGCTTTGATCAGGTAAAGAACAAAAAAGACCAATTAAAAAAGTTAGAAACGCCCATCTTAATTCTAAGAGGTCAATGTGATAACCAAAGTTGGGGATTTACCGAAGAATACCTAGAATTATTTACCAACGCACACCTAGAAATAATTGAAGAAAGTGGCCACGATCTGATAAATAGCACACAAAAAGAGTATTACACTTTCGTAAGCGCATTTTTGAAATAAATCAAATACTCAAAAAATTGGAATTTATTTCTCTGAAATTACAGACATTGGATTAGAGCGATTCAGCACTTCCAAGGCTTTATTGACCATATCATCACGAAGATTCCAGACATAATAAAACCCTTTATCTTCAAATAAATGCTTGGCAATTCGAGCTTTCAAAAACCGCTTAACAGAAGATTTGACACCTTCAAGCTTGGAAAAATCAGTTTCTACTCCTTTTTCGGCAGCAAATGCCAGGAAATCATTAAATACTTCATCTGTCATGGTAAACTCGCGGGCAAATTTCTCCAGACTATCTTCATTCAACGAACGACCATCTTGCTCCATAAATCGGAATACATAGGCTGGAATGTGTTGGCGTAGTTGCAGATAATAGTCATTAGCAACGATCGTATCAATCGGCACAAAAATATCCGGATAAATTCCGCCACCACCATATACAATCCGTCCTGATGAAGTATAAAAACGAGTCGAATCAGCTATCGCTTCTTTATCTGCTTCGACTAGTTCGCCTGAATCATAGCGTTCATTTACATCATTCTCGTAAGCTTCCAGATCGTCGTAGGCTTTCTGGATTGATCTGCCGGAAGGCGTAAAATAGCGAGCTACTGTAAGCCGTAAAGCAGAGCCATCACGCAATTTATATTGTTCTTGCACCAAGCCTTTACCAAATGAACGACGACCAATAATCACTCCACGGTCGTGGTCTTGAATGGCACCTGCCAAAATTTCGCTCGCGGAAGCAGAGCCTTCATCTATGAGCACGACAATGTCATCTACTTTGAAAAAAGCACGGCCGGTAGACTCATAATCGTTTCGACTAACAGTACGGCCTTCGGTATAGACTAATAAACGATCTTTATTTTCAAATAACTGACTCAGTATGTTTGTTGCTTGTTGCAAATACCCTCCCGGATTATGTCGAAGATCAATAATCAGGTCTTCCATTTGATGGTTTTCAACCAAATTTTCCAGACCTTTCATAAACTCTTCATAAGTGGTCGCACTAAAACGGTTGATTTTGATATACCCCGTTTTATCATTCAGCATATAAGCCACATCCACACTATACACCGGGATTTTATCGCGCGTAATATTGAATGTCAGCAAGTCAGCATCATTGTTGCGTTGTATACCCACTTTCACTTCAGAGCCAGGTTCACCGCGCAGCATTTCGATGATATCTTTGATTTCGAGGCCAACACCTGCGACTGTCGAATCACTAATTTGTACAATTTTATCGCCCGCATGTATGCCCACTGCTTCTGAAGGGCCGCCAGCCAATGGAGCAATGACAACGATGGTATCATCAAGCATCATAAATTCGACACCGATACCATTGAAATTACCTTCCAATTGTTCATTAACTTCGCGAAGTTGTTCTGCGGTAATATAGTTGGAGTGAGGGTCAAGTTCCTTTAAAATTTCGTTGATTGCTTTTTCGATGAGCTCATCACGATTAACTTCATCAACGTATTTGGCTTCCACATAACGGATTAGCTCTTCAATTTTGCCTTGTCCGAGGACGTTTGAGTTGACCGAATCCTTTTCTTTCACCAACACTTTTGGAGCTACAGATTGCATGCGCATACCGATCAACATGCCAGAAACCAACACGATGGCAAATAGTAGCGGCAACCAGACCTGCATTTTTGAGTAGCCCTTGTTATTATACTGATACATCTAGTCTTTCCTTGAATTTAGCGTCGCAAAATTATCAAGTTGACACGACCGTGGGACGTCTTGTCTACTTTACACTTCCATTAAACAACAAAATAAGCAAAAGGATGCAAAGAATACTTAACATTACAGCTCTTACAGGCCGCTTTCGCGAAAACTTTACGCAGAAAAGACTAATTCATGGGCTGCATACCCAATGCTAAGTTGCTTATAATCATGCTTTTGCAAAAAGCCCTTCCTGATTTAACACCAATTAATAAAACACTAGTCATTTTTAAAATTCTTCAAAGAAATAGAATAGAAAATATTCTTTTTTGAAATTTAGCCAATGAAACAGTATTTTTGATTAGAATTTATTAATCCTGCTACATTATGGGTAAGAATCACGACATTGATAAGCTTGACCGCCAGATACTTTCCATTTTGATGAAAAATGCGAAAATGCCGTATACCGAAATTGCTAAAAAGCTATATGTTTCGGGTGGTACGATTCATGTTCGCATGAAAAAACTGGAAGATGCCGGTATTGTCAAGGGGTATAATCTGTCTGTTGATCACGACGAGTTAGGCTATGATGTTAGTGCATTTCTAGGAATTTACCTCGACAAAAGTTCGCTTTACGATCAAGTATCCAAGGAACTGGAAAAAATACCGGAGATTGTGGCAGCTCACTACACGACAGGGCTATACAATATTTTTGCTCGTATCATCTGTCGAGATACCAATCATTTACGATTAGTGTTGAACGAAAAAATCCAGAAAATTGAAGGTATTCAGCGTACAGAAACGTTCATTTCGTTACATGAAAGCATCAACCGCCCTATAAATATTCTGGATGAAGACGAAGCAATTGATTAGACATAAAAAAAGGGCATCTGCTCTAAGCGAACAAATACCCTTTTTAGGGAGTATAGAAGTGCATTAAGCACCCAAATAATTTTTCAACAACTTGCTTCTATTAGCAGAGCGCAATTTATTGATAGCTTTATCTTTAATTTGACGGACACGTT
>JALEHC010000409.1 GCA_022763215.1 Saprospiraceae bacterium | reverse complement strand
GTTTTAGAGCTGTAATGAGCTTGAGAATTAATCCACGGCGATGGATACCATCAACTGCTTCAATAGCTTTTAGGGTATTGTCGAGCACGTTCTGGTACAGTGCGGCCTGTTCAGAGGAGAGTTGACAAAACTGGTCTTGTTCAATTTTTTCGGGTAAGTCCTGAATAATTGATTTATCAGATTTTAGTCGTCGCAAGATGAATGGGCTAGTAATTTTGCGAAAGCGGTCCAGTTGTTCCTGATCGCGCTCCTGTTCAATCGGTCTAGCAAATTCATCTTTAAATTTTGATAAAGTGCCCAGATATTTTGTATTAGAAAAATCGAAAATACTCCAGTATTCGCTCAATCGGTTTTCGACAGGAGTACCGCTCATAGCAATTTTTACAGGGGCTTTCATTTTTTTGACGGCCTTGGTTTGAGCGGTCTTAGGGTTTTTGATGTTTTGAGCTTCATCAATAACAACCGCCTGCCATTTCATTTTTTGAAGTTTAGCCGTTTCGCTTCGTACAACGCCATAAGTAGTAATCAGTACATCAGCTTCGGCGAGCGGCTCTAGAGAACGCTGTGGCCCGTGGTATAAATGAGCTTTCAAAGCAGGAGCAAACTTTTGAATTTCTCTGAGCCAATTGGTCAGTAGCGTAGTCGGGACAATAACCAGTGCTTTATTTTTGCTCAGGTGCCCTTCTTCCTTAAGTTTTAGGAGTGTTGCAATTACTTGAAGCGTTTTGCCCAGCCCCATATCATCAGCAATCAGGCTACCAAAGCCCAATTGTGTATTTTTCACTAACCATTCGTACCCTCTTTGCTGGTAAGGCCGCAGTGTAGCCTGCAAATGTTGAGGTGGGGGAATGGATTTAACATCCAATAATTCGTTTATCCTTTTGCGAGCAGTGGTATCGAGTTTTACCGAAGCCCCTTCATACTCTTCCGTCAGTGCAATTTGCAGGAGTTCATGACTATTAATAGCAGGTGGGTTTTCCAGTTTGTCGAGTAACTTACGAATGTCCTTTTCATCAAAAAAGGCATATTCATCCTTCAATTTTACGATACCAGAAAGCTGTTTGACTAATTTTTCGAAATCTTCTTTTGATAAATGTTGATCACCGATGGCCACTCGCCACTGAAACCGCAGCATACTATCGAGACTCAGGATGCTGGACCCGCTCACTTTTCCATCTTCTTCTCCTTCTAGATCCATGGCCAATTGGGGGCGCAACAATTTTTGCAAAGCTTTTGGAAGGAGTACTTTGATACCAAACAATCGAATGGTAGGAATAATATTGAGCAATACTGGTGCAAAAGATGCTGCATCGAAATATAAATCTTCCTTCCCTAGAGATGAGACACTTTTTGAAATTTGTGGAAAGTATTCGGTCATCAAGGCCAGATTCCGCAGTATACCAAGGCGAGCATCAGCGTAGGTGTCCTGCTCAAAAATTTGTTGTAAAGGAATAGGTGTCGCCAAAGCTTCTTCAGGATCATCTATTCCTATTTTCACCCGAAACTGACCATCCAGATCATCGACCTGTAAAACGGGCGCATAAGCCTGAGCCGACAAATAAAAGCGACTTAACCAAAGATGAATAGCCCCAGGATAAGACTGCTCTTCAAAAGCCGAGAAGCCTTCAACTGTTCCCTTAAAAAACAGTCGCACAACTGGTTCTATTTGGTAGCGATAATCAAGATCATGGAAACTATGCACGAAATACCCCAGAAAAAAGCTCAACAAAGCAGGAAAGGTATCTTCCTTTTCTGGTATCCATTTGGAGCCATCTATATTATACAATAGTATATCATCTGGAATAAATGCCTGCACCAGGTAATATACTTTTGCCACTTCTTCATTGAGTATAGCAGCTTGCCATCGCAGGCGGTATCCAGTGGGATATGCCTGGAACAATTTCGGTATTATTGCACTTTGGGCGACTAGCTTTTCAACAAAATAAAAAGATAATACCAGGCCTTTCATAGCAGGAGAAAACAACTCCATATCGGCTATTGAAAAACCGTGTAACCAGTCAATCAGTTCGTCTTCATCTTCGAATTGAAGGACGACTTCTTTTTTTTCATTAGAAAGTTCACAATTTAGAAAGTGCCCAGCCCTATCTACGGTCAATTTTATATATTCGATTTGGAGTGCATTAGTTCGATCTGCTTCCGAAGTGCGTTTCTTTTTCATTTGCAGCACTTCCTTTACTGTTTTCTTATAAATCTTTTGGAGCAGCTGTTTGAAGTCGCCTGATGGATAAAAAACCGGTTGTTCTTTCAGTAGCGTAAATATTTGCTCAGAGCAATCCGGTATATTTGAAAAATCAGGTACTGCCAAATCTTCATCCGTCAAAGTAGGTGATAGATGCGTATCAGCAGATCGTATTGGTAGATTAGGAATATCAATTTCCTGTTGGCTTGTTTGAGTATAACCAATACCCGCTAATCCTTTAAATAAATCAAAGTTGTGTAATTCAAAGACTAGGAATGGATTTTTGTCAATTTCATTAGCAATGAGGTATAAGACGGCAGCTATATGTTTGCAGGGCACGGCCCAATCTGGGCAAGAACATTCCCCTTTCAGATCGCTCCAATTGCGAGGAAAAAGGTGAATATTGTTTTGCAAGCAAATCTGAAACAAAGAAGTAGGTAATTCTCGATTCAATAATTGCGATAAAAAGAGTGGATTTGAAGTAACAATCTCCAGCAATCTGGCCTTTTCGCTTACGCTAAATACGGGGATTTCGATTTC
>JALEHC010000408.1 GCA_022763215.1 Saprospiraceae bacterium | reverse complement strand
CATCAAAATATCAATCATTAACCCGGGAATACTCCCGCTAAAACCAAAACGAAAAACATGGCAAAGCGTCGCTTAACCAACTTTGCAAAATTATTAATTACCGTTCTGATTGTATCGGCTGTTTATTTTGGCTTCTTACAGCTACAAAAAGCAGGTGTTTTTGATCAGGTAACCGAAAACGGTGGTACTTCCAATACTGCTCAAACCAAAAGCAAAAGCTCTGCTTCGGAGGAAGATATTATCAAAATTGGGGTAGTAACCTGGGGCGGATATGCCGGAGGCCAATACTATAACAATGGATTTGAAGCTACGGAGGATAGCCGTTTTTATGAAGATTACGGTTTTCAGGTAGAATTTAAAGTCCTGGATGACTTTGATCCTTCCAGAAATGCATTCCGAAGTGGTGATGTCGATCTACTTTGGACAACAATTGATGCCTTCCCCACAGAAGTTAATGGTCTGGGTGATTTTGATCCAGTCATTGTTTTTCAAGCAGATTGGTCAAGAGGTGGTGATGCCATAGTCGCTCGCTCAGGAATCTCTAAAGTAGCAGACCTGAAAGGCAAAAAGATCGCTGTGGCAGAAATGACACCTTCGCACTCCTTCCTTTTATGGCTGTTGGATGCTGGTGGCTTGAAGCAAAATGATGTGGAAATTATTCCGCAACCTTCCGCTATCGACGCCGCAGAGGTATTCAAAAGTCGTCGCGTAGATGCCGCAGTAGTTTGGAGTCCGGACGATATCCTATGTACCAAAGCAGTACCCGGAAGTCGAATATTGGAAAGTACGCGTTCAGCTTCCTATATCATTGCAGATGCTTTTATGGCGAAGCGTGAATTTGTTGAAAACAACAAAGAACGTATGCGTCAGTTGTATGAAGGCTGGATGAAAGGAGCTGCAGAGATTAATTCCGACCCAAATGCCAAGAAAAAGGCTGCTGAGATACTTGCTCGTGAATTTACCGAAAGGGGAACCGCCCTGTCAGCAGAAGAAGCTGGCCAAATGATTGATAATGTGCGATTAGTGACTCATGGCGATAACAAAAACTTTTTTGGACTCAATACCAGCTACAAAGGTGTAAATGGTAATAGTCTTTACTCCAGAATGGGAAATGTATACACCGATCAAGGATATATTCAAGAACGGGTACCGGCTTGGCGCCAAATAGCATATCCGTCATTAGTGATGAATACTACATTGACAGACCCTATGCATTTTGCGGAAGCGAAAAAAGAATTTACGAAAGTGGAGGAAGGAGAGGCCCGCGACAAAGAAGCGATCGCAACTAAACGCGTAAGTATTAAGTTTAGAACCGGTGAATACAGACTAGACGAAAATGCCAAATATATTATCGACAAGGAGTTTGTAGACATTGCCAAAGCATTCGGTAACTCGCGCATTCGAATTGAAGGTAATACCGATAATGTAGGAAGTCGTTCCAGCAATATTGCACTTTCCGAGAAGCGAGCGCAGGCTGTGGCCGATTATCTGGTGGCTGTGCACGATATGTCGCCCAATCGTTTTATCGTAATTGGAAATGGCCCAGACAAGCCAGTTGCTAAGAACAATTCAGAAGATGGTCGTTCGCAAAACCGACGCACTGATTTTGAATTGGTAAAAGAATAAAGTATATTTTCTTATACAAAATTGAAGTCAGAAATGGTAAGTACTGTTTCTGGCTTCTTTTTTGCAGGTATACTAATATTCAAAAACACTACGTTTGAACAACATGACTAGACTATCCCTAATCCTCGTTTTTTGCTGCTTCTTTTCCGCCTTGTGCGGCCAATCTTACAACACTGCTTTTGGCCTCAGAGTAGGTACAGAGTGGGGCTTTACTTTTAAACAACGTGTATTGAAACACACTACCTTGGAAGGTATTTTCCAGTCTTCTCTCGAACGGGAAGAAGTGATGCTAACAGCCTTGGCTGAGCAACACTTTCCTGTATTGACCCGTCGATTCAATATTTACATGGGCGGAGGTATTCACAAAGGTTGGCGGACTGCCGAAACCGAGTATGACGATGCCGGGAATCCGATCAATGACTACGACAATCCTTTTGGTCTTACCACCATCTTTGGTGCTGAAATCACTTTGGGGCGACTCAATGTGAGCTACGATTTTAAGCCTGCCATGAACATCAGTGGTGGCGATAGCCGTTTCTATTTTCAAACTGGTGTTTCCTTACGCTATGTACTATTCAAACGCAAGTGGAAACTATTCAAGAAGAAAAAGAAATTCAACTGGAAATTTTGGGAAAAAGATTAATACCTAACCATCAACCCAGTTTGTCCATGGCTGCCTTGGCTTCCGGGTGGAAGGGGGCTTGATCGAGTACCCGCTGAAAATAGGATTTTGCTTCTACCGCATCTTGGTTGCTCAGTGCAATTCGGCCGAGCTCAAGGTATGCTTCCAGGTGCGAAGGATCTAACTCTATTATCTTTTCATATGCCATTTTGGCTTTTTTCCGATCACCAGCTTGTTTAGCAGCAGCAGCCAACGGAATCAACGTATCCATGCTGTTTGGATAAAGCTGCATACCCTTAAAATAAAAGGAAGTTGCAGCCTTTGGATCATTGCGTTCCATATGCACCTGGCCTAGGTTGAGGTAAGCTTGCGCAAAATCCGGCTTAAGCCGAATTGTTTCCTCAAAAGCGGCAATCGCATCTGATAGTTGTCCTTTCTGATAATGCGTAACGCCCAAATTAAAGTGAGCCATAGCAAAATCGGGCTGAAGATGAATAACCTCCTGCAAAATAGAGCTGGCGGCTTCAAATTCTTGCTTGTTAAGTAGGATTGTTGAAAGATTAAAGAGCACATCCGGATTGTCAGGCTGTAATTTGGCGGCACGTTCAAAAAAGCGACTAGCTTCTTCTAATTGATTTTGATTGATCAGTAAAGAGCCTGCCATCGTTAATAAAGGCACATTATCCGGATTATCTTTAAGGCCTTGGGAGACAAACTTGAACGCTTCCTGTGTGCGACCTGCATTGGCCAAAGCAAAAGATAAATGATGTAAATAAACGGGGACATCGGGAAACTCTGCCACTAATTTTTGGAGTAAACCGATGGCTTTATCGTATTGTCCTTCCTGTAGAAACTGACTAGCTTCTGCAAATTTTAAGTCTGCTGAATTCATTTTGGAGAATAAAAACTATTTGGGTTTGTACTTTTTAAAAATGAGCGTAAAAATAGTAAAAATACTCATTATCAAAAAGTTATTTTCCCAAGGTAACTTGATTTATTTAAGTTAAAATTATATAATATTAACAATTAAAACTTCCTTTTTGCCGCTAAAAAACGTCTTTATTTAGTCATTTTATTGTCTATTCATGTCATTCAAACACGTTTGTAGAAAAGACTAGGATTTTTTGGAAAAACAATGCAATTTTGATCGACTTTAGAAAATAACTATAGAGAAATGACAAGTATTTCATCCAATCAGATCCAAGATCGGCCTAAACTTACCTATGTATCCGAAACGGACCCGGTACTAAAAAAACTGTTGATTTGGTCGGTCGAATATTCGACAGGACGAAAAAAACTGGAAGAAATCTACCATAGTATAAAAGATTTACAGCCAGAAGGCGCCCAAATTTGGGATATGGTGCCGGAAAAGCTCAGTTTTTTCCTTGACTATAATGCTGATCAATTAAACAAGATTCCAAAAGAAGGGCCAGTGATTTTCGTTGCAAACCATCCGTTTGGAGTGGCCGACGGCCTTGTTTTTGGGCACTTAGTTAACAAAGTACGTCCCGACTTCTTTTTCCTGGTTAATGAGGTGTTGTGCCGTGAGCCACTACTTGATCCCTATTTGTTGCCGGTTGACTTCCGTAAAAGTGCCGAAGCACTTAAGCGCAATATAGAAACCAAGCAAAATACGGTCGATCGCTTACGGGCAGGCCGTTCGCTAGCTATTTTCCCGGCAGGGGGCGTGTCTACTTCCAGGCGTTTTTACAGCAAAGCATACGACCTTGAATGGAAGTTTTTTACCGCAAAGGTAGCCCGCTTGTCAAAGGCGACGATTGTACCTTTCTTCTTTCACGGCCAAAATAGCCGTCTTTTTCAGATTATCAGTCAATTTAGTCTAACCTTACGCCTTGGTCTACTGCTCAATGAGACCCGAAATAAAATGGGAAAACGCCTGCAAATCGGAATAGGAGATCCGATTCCGTTTGAGGAGTACAGTCATATCAAGGATAGACAACAATTAACTAACTTTTTCAAGAAAAAGACTTACGAGTTGGGTGGCATTGATAACCCACCAGTCGTGAAAAAATTTAAACCAAAGAATAAAAAAGATAAAAAATAATTGCGCAATTAGTGGAACTTTTTTAGTTTTGCCACGCTTTTAAAAGAAGTAGTTATATGGTGATTATAGCTCAGTTGGTTAGAGCGCTGGATTGTGGTTCCAGAGGTCGCCGGTTCAAATCCGGTTAGTCACCCTAAAAAGCGGTTCATTCGAAAGAGTGTGCCGCTTTTGTTTTTACTCAAATGGTAAGAAAATTCCCGCCCACGCATAAGCTATTTTTTTCCGATCTTTAGATTGCTTCCATAGATATTTACTTAATCACTCAATACATGAAGGTTATGAATCGTATTTTTTTTACACTATTGCTTGTTACACTTACCTTTGGGGCTTTCGCCCAAATTAATTTGGAAGAAGGCTTAGTCGCTTATTACCCGATTACCAATAACCAAATTGCAGACTCCTCCGAATTTGAAAATAACCCGGTCGATAGCACGCTTAGTGTTGGATTTACCAATGGCCGAAATGACGATGCTGGAGGTGCACTTGGCTTTAATGGTGATAATCAATTTGTGGAGTTTCCATCAGTTGAACACATCAATTTTAATGGTGAAGGAGCTTACACCATCTCTTTCTGGGTAAAAGCTCCTGAAAATCAAGTAAACACAGCCGGTACCATCAATGATATTTTACTCAAGTGGGACAATAATGGGCCCGTACCATATCCATTTTCTGTTCGTATTCGGAATCAAAACGATGAAAATAATGGTACGATTACTGCGGGTATTTATGACTCCAACCAGTCAGATTGTTTCTCCAATGGGAATGCTCTAAATTCTGGCACGGCAGTGAATGACGATCAATGGCACCATATCATTTTTGCCAGAACCGAAGCTGGATTCATACAGCTTTATATCGATTGTGTGCTGGAAGCACAGACTTTTGATAACAGTATTTGTTCGTTAGCTAATGAATCTACCCTTCGAATTGGGGCTCGTACACCCGAATATTTCCGCGCTTTTACCGGAGCTATTGATGACGTCAGAATTTATAATCGCGAACTCAATGAAGATGAAATATGCACGCTTACGAGCACAGAAGAGCTATTCTTTGAAGATGCAGCAATAAGTTTATTTCCAAATCCATTGAAGCGAGGGGATAATTTACAGGTGTCTTTACCAGATCAGTCCTTTGTCGAGCAGATTACAGTTTATTCCCTTGGCGGGAAATACATAGGGCGCTTCCAGAATCAGACTGCTGTACATCTTCCAGCAGGGGTATACATCCTCCAAATTACATTAGAAAATAGTACCCAAACTATTCGAAAGAAACTGGTGGTTGTTGAGTAGGATTTGCTGCGGCACTACATCTTATTTAACTTACTAATAATATTCCCTAAATGGATTTCAATTTCATTTAGGGAATATTGATTTAATGGGGATGTTGTTTTAGTGCAAGCCTTATGCTTGCTGTTATTGGTTGATTTTTAGTGTTTTTCATTATTTTTCTGTAATTTTAATTCTGTAAATGTTCAGACCTTCTTTCTGCCCACCATAGAAGGTTTCTTCAAAGAGAAATTAAGTTGGATAAAACACAAGTGTACCACTGTGTGCAAATAGCATTCGTGTAGTTGGGTTTGGTATACACCCTAATAGATTATTTCATTTTTTACCTAAAACCTATTACCGCATGAAAAAGTTAATTTTTTTATTTGTTTTTCACTTTGTTGTAAGCCAGATAATTGCACAGCAACCTATTCCTCCTGAAAATGCAGTTTCAAATGAGACATTAAAAAAACAAATTAAGGATGATGTCCAATACCTTTTATTTGGTGAAAATTCTGCTACAAATGGGATAGAATTGACTTTGGACGAACCACAAGTTGCCTTAACAGGGATCATTCCATCACAGAGAGGAATTGTTTCATTTGACTTAAATTTCGGAATTAAGGATAATATTATCACTCTTTTTTCAAACAATAAATTCAATAAAAAATTTAGTACAGCTATTACTTATAATTACCTACCAGAAGGAACTACTTATAGTTTTGATTATCGTGGCCGATTAACAAGAGAATTAATAAATGCTAAGAGGGAGGAAGTAAGAGTTAACTTGGAAACACAAATCATGATATATGAGGGTTTGATAAGAGCACAATTTTCTGATTTAGAGTTAGATAGGGTAGGGCAAATAGTTTTTAATCAAAGTCCATTTTTAAAAAGTACGGTTACATTCGATGCTTTTCCATCGTTTGATACAATCCAGAGTCCCTCAGAATTAATTGTGGAAATTGTGAAGGGAATATCAAAAGACATAGACATAAAGGAGAGTGATTCGGAAAGTGATATTATTGAAAAGTGGAAAGCTGAAGATCTAAGCAGCGAACAGGTGCAAAAACTATTTGGTGAGTATGTCAAACTTAAAAACTACTCTAGAGATATTTCCTCTAATTTAATAGAATATGAACTCAATGTTTCTAAGGATATTTGGGTCGCAAAAAATATCTATTGGTTTTCTTTTTCTGGATTTTATGAAGGGACAGATGCCTTATTCTATGATACTGATATATTGCAAAGAACGAGCAATTTTTTAAGTGAATTCGGAGCAGTAGCTGCATTCAATAATTACTATATCAATAAAAATCGAGTTTATTACATCAGAATTGCCGCCGAAATAGCCAGAAGAAATAACTTAGATGAATTCAAGAAGGTCGAGTTTATTGAAACTGACTCTTTGGGAAGTTCATCTGGAAAAAGGGTTGTAACTGAAACTAAAAGAGAGGCTTTTACTGATAATACCTTTATGCAAGCACTTGAATATGGTCTTGATATAGAAGCTTACGCTTTATTTTCTAAAAAGACCTTTATGCCTGGTCTCTATTTTAGATCAGCTCTAAAATTTTCTGAAGCATATGAGAATGGATATAGAGTCCCTCTTGAGTTTGGTCTCGCTTTCAACATTATTTCAAAAAAGGATGATGAAAACAATTTCACACTCCTGCCTCATGTAAGTTGGAGAAATCTTTTTGGAGATTCGGCCACAGAATTTTCCCAAGGCAATTTATCTTTTGGGATTCGTTTGTCAATTCCCATCACTATTGATTCAATTTAGCAAGCTTTCATATTATAAACTATAAATACCTGATCAATAAAATTGTCTCCATCCAATAAATAATTTTTTAGAGGATGGAGACATTTATAAAATTTTACCATTAACCCGTCACACTTCCCACCCTCACCGATATAGTCATTATGTAAGGCCTTCACAACCACTTTTTTATTCACTAAATTGGAAAATGATGACTTCTTATAAATTTTTACTTTGGGGCGTTTTGCTACTTACTTTTTCTATCTTCTTAGCCTGTGAAAAGGAAAATTTTGACTTGACCGAATCCATTATTGGTACCGGTGATCCGGAAATTACGGAACTAGACCCACATACCTTGGAAACGACTATCGCTGGGCTGGATACCTTGTTTATTGTCTCTGATTCTGTGTATGTTGATCAGGTTGGTGACTTGGTAAGCATGTACGGCGGATCTCCAAGTGAGCCTTATTTGATAAACGTAGAATTTGAAGCACCCGGCAATCCTGATAATTTGAACCTTGGTACTTACCCTCTGACTTTAATTCGATTACAAGAAATAGAATATATCAATGGTGTTGGAATTACCGTGTCGGATATTGCATGGGAAGGCATGCAACTCGATGGAAGTATTGAAATTACGGCCAGCGAAACGATCGTAAAAGACTATACACCAAGTGGTTTTGCCAATACCATATCTGGGTTTATGGATGCGGAGCTCACCGATGATGAGGGGAATACACAAAACTTCAACGCTGCTTTTAATCAATTGGTGCGCATCAAATTATGATCCATTTCATTTGAAAGAAAGTCTCACACATATCATTCAAGCATGCCGGCAGGGAGATCGGGAAGCCCAAAAAAAGCTTTTCCAGCTCTTTCTGCCGTATGTTAGTAGTATTTGCAAACGCTATCTGCGCAATCCATCTATGTTGGCTGATGCCGTACAGGAAACCTTTCTTCTGACTTTTAAAGGTCTTGAAAATACGTTCGATACTGAAAAAGGGGCGTTCAAACCATGGCTCCGAAAAATTGCCATCAATTGCAGTCTAAAAATAAATCAACGCTTTAAAAGCTATACAGATTTGGACGATCTGCCGCATTCTGCTACGGATAATGCATTTGCCGCAAAGGCAGAAATGGAACTGACGACCCAAGATTTGATGAAAATCCTGCAAACAATTCCGCCGCCTTATCGGGAGGTGTTTAATCTCTATGTGATCGATGGGTTTAGCCATCAGGAGATTGCCCATTTGCTTGGAATCACTACCCACAGCTCTCGTAAAAAACTACAACGAGCGCGCGATTTTCTAAAAAAAAGTTTTGAACAGTATCCTGAATTACTCGCAGATACGAATTATGGAAAAAATGTAAAATTATGAACTGGCAAGCTTTGGAACACCGCATGCGAAACGAATTGCACGACCACCAGTCATTTGACCTGGAGGAAGCATCGCTTTGGTCTGCCATCGAAGCACAAATGGAGCCGCCAAAACGCAAGCGCAAAGGCCTGCTTTTATTTTGCTTTCTTGGACTTGGCATTCTATTCTTGCTCATGGGCCTTTGGTGGTTTCAGCCAGCAACAAAACCGCTTGTGGACAGGCGTTCGGGTATGTCTCAGCTGCCTTTGGCTGATTTCGCGCAAGCGGGAACAACAGATACAGTATGCCCTGAAGTACAATCGTTTACAGCGGAATCACAACAAAGAACTCCATTTTTCAAACCTACCACTAATAAAAAACCTTCCGAGTTTCCAACCTCAGCTTTGCCAAAGAGGCCTTTTCCCAAGCTCTCTTTTACACGGAAACTAAAAACTTCCTTTTCGCAGCATATTTTGCCTGTTCAACAACTAAAACCATTAAACCATAGCCTTGCTTCCTTACCGATATCCCTTTCGGGAAAATCAAACAAAAAGAAATTTTGGCTTCAACTGGAAGCTGGAATGAGTCAAATGCAAAGCACATCTACATACGAGATGCCTTCACCAGGTCTTCAGCTTTCGCTAAATGCATGGTCTGCCAAGGAAAGCGGATGGTTGTGGGGCGGCGGATTTTCCTATCTTGAACAATGGGTAAAGTTTCAATACCAAAATGATTATGAAGCAATAGAGGTGCAAGATGGGGTGCTGCAACACCTGCTAATTGATGCGGCCTCGCAGGATACGCTTGGTATGCGCTTTGGCCCTGAAGCAGTGCCTGTGCAGCATAGCAGATCGGTGCAACATTATAATCAGTTTTCAAGCTTAGGTATTTCTGTTTATGGTGGGTTTTTATGGCAACAATCTCGGCTAAGCTATGGATTGCTTGGTGGACTACAATTTCAGCATGACTTTCTGCAATCGGGTAGAACGCTGAATGCCAATAAGAATGTAATCGACTTTAATACAGGTACTTATTATGCGCAAAATAGTGTTTTACTTCAGCTGAAACCAATGCTGCTCTATCATGTAAGTGATCACTGGGCAGTAAGTTTGAGTCCGCAAATAAGCTGGCGCTGGAAGGGGAGCGCTGTTTCCAAATCAAGGGGAGATTTGAGCCTGAGCCTGGGACTTGTTCGCTCATTTACCTTTCGGTAAATAGTACAAAATAGCGATGTTTTGGCCGCGATCTTCGCAGCCAAAACATGATAAGTAGTTAGACGGAATTATGAACAAGTGAAATTTTATAGGGTCAACACAAAATAATCTCCTAATTATCAATCAGTTCAATCATTTTGTGCTGACAAATTTCACTTATCCATAATTTTGATCCGTCACTTATTCGAATCAAGTCAATAAATTGCCGTCCTCATCCCATTCTGCGATGTCCATACGTTTGCTTTGGTCTACACATTTGGCGAGCCATTCCGGATCGTAATCGACCTCATGCTCTGCCAAAACTTCCTCCGGTACGCCATCCCATACGTTGGCATAATTTCCGGTATAACCTAGGTCATCCAAGCCCATTTTAGTAGTGTAATACCCCGTAACGACCAGATTACGCATCAGATTAAAAAATGCGATTCCTGGACCTAGTTCTGGTTTTTCCAGTTCTGGGTCTGGATAGGCAATATCATCAATGAGTTGAATTTGTTCAGGAGGAGTAGCGGTGATAAAGTCTTTATTAAACCGGCGATTAGATTCAATATCAAGCCACATGAGTCCACCTCGCATCGGCAATTGATGTTCCGGAATATCCTTGACAATAAAATCAATAAAAGCAGGGACTTCAGCCTCCGTGGCAGAGCCTGCCGTATCGGTCGCCGGAAGAATGATATCACAAAGTACCGCAATAGTGGACAATTCGTGCTCATTCAGATAAATTTCTTCCAGTAGTTCCTGGTCTCTTTCTTTTTCTTCTGAAGTACGGCCATATTCACCAGGCGCATACGGATGAACAGGCGTAACTTCTTCGGGCTGGCAACTTGTGGCGGAAGTACCAAGCGTAACACCACCTACCGTGCTCAGCAATATCGTTTTGAGTGATTCTCTTCGTTTCATAAGTTTAGATGTTACGTTTTTTGAATTGATCTACGATGTATTCGGAAGTACGCATAGATAAGGCCATGATTGTCCAGGTACAGTTTTTATCTGCCTGACTGGTAAATGGCCCTGCATCTACAACAAATACATTATCCGCATCATGCAATTGACAATATTTGTTAGTCACAGAAGTTTTTGGATCGTTACCCATACGCGTAGTCCCCACTTCATGGATGATCTGCCCGGGTTTTAGCAAGCCCCAATCTTGATCTTGTCCGGGCTTTTCGCCCAAAGGCGTACCACCCATGGCGTGTATCAGCTCTTCAAATGTATTGTGCATGTGTCGTGCTTGATAGCGCTCATAATCCGACCATTTGTAATCAAATCTAAGTACCGGAATACCAAATTGATCTACTACATTCGGATCGAGCTCGCAGCGGTTTTCGTATTTGGCGACAGCCTCACCACGACCTGACATACCAACGACTGCACCGTAAAACTTCTTAACATCCTTACGCAATTTATCGCCATAACCACCTACATCTTCGCCGATGTGCTTATTCAGTTCTGTGATGTCAAAACCAAAGCCATAGGATGGCATTCCAAGTCCACCCCATACTTCAATATGATACCCTCTTGGGAAATCAAGCTTCTTATTATCGAGCCACCAAGGCGAGTAAACGTGCATGCCACCTACACCATCTTCATTGTAATCGGTACGGCGGTTCATGAGTGCCGGGACAAATCCGGCTCGACCTGCACCTGTGGAATCATGTAAGTACCGACCCACATGATCACTGCTATTTCCGAGTCCGTTAGGGTGTTGTTTGCTTTTTGAGTTGAGTAGAATACGGGCAGTACTGCAAGCCGAAGCGCCCAAAACTACTGTTCGTCCTTTGAGTTGATATTCTTTTCGATCTTCTTTATTGATGAAAGAAACGCCGGTTGCTTTGCCTTCCTCATTGGTGGTTACACTTCGTACCATGCTATTGACATACAGATCAACCTGCCCGCCATTTACTGCCGGAATAACAAATACGGAGCTGGAAGAAAAATCTGCGTATGCATTACAAGAACGACTACACTGACGGCAGTAAAAACAAACGCCTCGGTCGTTGTTGAGCTTTTTGGTCAGAATGGATAAGCGTGCCGGGATGACATCGACGCCCAATTTTTTGGCGCCTTTGATATAGTATAATTCGTGTAAACGAGGCTTGGGAGCTGGTAAAAAGAAACCATCTGGATCGTTGTGGCGACGTTCCTTGCTACCAAATACCCCGACCATTTTATCTAGCCGATCGTAATATGGTTTGATTTCATCGTAGGTAATAGGCCAATTTTCGCCCAGTCCGTCTATATCTTTTCTTTGAAAATCGTCTGGGCCAAAGCGAAGTGAAATACGCCCCCAGTGGTTGGTGCGGCCACCTAGCATGCGTGCTCGCCACCACATAAAATCGGTGCCCTCTTGCTGTGTATATGGTTCGCCTTCCACTTTCCAGTCACCCCAGGACATATCATAATCTCCGAAGGCACGAGTTGATGAAGCGCCGCGACGCGGCGATTCCCAAGGCCATTTCATTTGAGTTGCTGTTGCGGGATCTTTGGGATCGAAGAAGGGGCCTGCTTCGATTAGTGCTACCTTCATGCCTGCTTCTGAGAGGATTTTGGTAGCCATACCACCGCCGGCACCACTACCGACTATGATGGCATCATATTGTTTGGCGTTTTCTATGATTTGCATGTGTTGATTTTTCGTTAGGGCTAATATAGTATTTTTTATAAAGCTAAAGCCCTTTCCATGCCAGCATAAATACTAAAGCAATGTGCTTTGCAAATATGGTGAAAACAAAAAAGCAGCAAGCTTATATCAGGATAGCTTGCTGCTTTGGCGGAGTCGGAGTGGGAAGACTCGAACTTCCGGTCTTCTGCGTATCAGGCAGGTGATTTATCCGCTAATCTACACTCCGTGATTTGGTATAGTCAACTTGAGTGTGATTAGAAAAGTTCCTTT
>JALEHC010000060.1 GCA_022763215.1 Saprospiraceae bacterium | reverse complement strand
CACTCATCAATGAAACCCCAGTTACTGTTTTGGGAGCCAAGTCGATCGTTTCGAGTATAAGCGCAGAGGAAAGAGCTTGTCCATATTCCGCAGAATAACCGCCTGTACTAAACGTGGTTCCTTTGAATAAAAACGGGCTGAAACGTCCTCGAGCCGGAATGGAGGGTATCGAACTTGAATACGGATTTTGAATGCGCATGCCATCTATAAAGGTTGCCGTTTCATGTGCGGCGCCACCTCGGACAAATAGTTTTCCCTCCTCTCCCACGGTTTGAGTGCCTGGTAAGGTATTCAAGGCTCCGGCAATATCTGCGGTTGCTCCGGCAGTCGTTACAATATCGAGTGAACGAAGCATAACGGCTTTTTTCTCATCGCTAGCTTCGAAGGCTCCCGCAGAAATGACGACTTCTGCTAATTGATTGGAAGCTGATTTTAGCGAAAGCGAAAAGAAAAGGCTATCCCCGCTAATTTCAATTGGTTTTTCGAGGGTTTCATAACCCAGATACGAAACGACTAATACCTGCTTGCCTGTTTCGATGGTTTCAAAGACAAAACGACCATCTAATTCTGATGAAGTCCCATCGTAAGTATCCTTTAAAAAGATATTGGCTCCGATAATAACTTCGCTGTCCTGATCATGGATAATACCTGTAATCGAGCTTTGAGCAGATAATAGGTGAATTATAAAAAATAACAGTAGGGTGATTTCGAGCTTTTTCATGGCTAGTTGTTGATTAATTACAATTCAAAACTAGCCGGAAAAGCACCGGAAAACTATTTTAAGGAACCGAACTGAAGAATGAAGTGACTGAAACGTCGAATGGAAGGATAAAGTGATTCCGCTTTACAAACGGAATCACTTTAGTGGAAGATTTAGCGAAAGCTAAACCCGATTAAGGTACTGCTACTGCAGATTTTGTTGCTTTTTCAGAAGCTTTATCGTGCTTGTAGGATTTTCTCTTTTTACCCTTAGTAGAGCCTGCCAACAACACAGCCTGGTAAGCATTGACCAAACCACCTGTTACAGAAAGCTGACCATAAGGCACTTCCTCATCGCTACCTGGCTTTTTCACTTTGTCATCCGTCTTTTTAGTTGACTCCATGATAATTTCCTTGATCTGCTTGGCAGACAAATCAGGGAAGTAAGAACGAAGCATCGCAGCCACACCGGCTACTACAGGAGACGCCATACTAGTACCCTGCAAGTTGCGGTATTTGCTACCTGGTACGGTAGAGTAAATTTCTACACCCGGTGCAAATACATCCACCAAATCAGGGCTGTAGTTAGAGAAATTTGCCGGACGACCTTCTTCAACGTAGTGAGAAGCACCCACTTCAATCCAATTTTTGGCAAAACGTGGAGCAAACCAACCTTTTTTGTTGAAACGATCGTTTGGATAGTTATTTGTCAATTGGTTTTGCTTACCATCATTACCAGCAGCATGAACCAATACAACATCATTTTTCAAAGCATACTTCACCGCATCATCCACTACACCTTTATAAGGTGAGTAACCTTTACCAAAGCTCATATTAATAATAGAAGCGCCATTATCTACTGCATAACGAATCGCATTGGCGACATCCTTATCGCGCTCGTCACCATCAGGAACAACACGAACAGACATGATACGTACTTTGTCAGAAACACCGTCCATACCAATGCCATTGCCACGCTGAGCACCAATGATACCCGCTACGTGCGTACCATGCTCAGAGTCAGGGCCGCGCACATCGCTATTTCCATAACCTGCTTCTTCTTTATTGTCATAATCATCGCCGATAATATCTCGTGGATCGAATTCAGGGTTGTAATAGTAGTTTACCTGAGCGTAGTAATAATTATAGATATCATTTACTTCTTGTTTGATATCTGCAAATTTGTTGCCTTCCGCCATCAAGTTTTTCAATACAGCCACTGCACGATTAACGGCTTCATCAGAAGAATTCAACTTATTGATGTCATCAGCAGTGATATCTCCTGCTTCTTTACCAATTTGAGATTGTACTTTGTCGAAGGCCTCTTTGATACCGCCATAAAGCGCTACATTAGGTGACATACTTTCTCTTTTGTCGTCGATTTCCTTTTTCCACTTTTTGAATTCTTCATAAAGAGCTTTATCATCTTTTGATAACTCTTCTTCGTTGACTTCCCCTCCAAATTTGCTACGATATTCTCTGTATAGGCGAGTTACCTCCAGATTATCGTGATGCAAGTTGGTGCCATCCGCATTACCGAGGAAATTCCAGCCGTGAATATCATCCACATAGCCATTGTTGTCATCATCGATGCCATTGCCTGGAATTTCGTCATCATTAACCCACATGACGTTTTTAAGGTCTTCGTGTTCATAGTCTACACCAGAATCAAGTACGGCAACGACGACGATTTCGCCATCGCGGTCTTTCAATAGTTCCTGGTAAGTTCGAATGGTAGCAACCCCGGGAACAGAATCAGTAGCAGGATCGAGGTGAAACCAATTTTGAGGAGCTTTTTCTTGTGCATTCAACATAAAAACGGCACAAAAAGCAAGCATTAACAAACTAAATCTTAATCTCATTACTGTTTTTTTAATGGTACAAAACACTTCCTTAGGAATTTTATTTTGTAAGTATAAAATCACAAAATCCAGATGCCCGATACTATTTTGAGCTCGTAGTTTGAAAACTTCCGAGCTGTTTTAGTTCGAGTATCCATTTATAAAGCTCAAAAAACCTGAATGGATTCAGGGTATGAATATTGCTTTAAATAGTATTTAGAATGCCACTTTACAAAATAGAAAATGGCTTAAAGTTTTGGT
>JALEHC010000407.1 GCA_022763215.1 Saprospiraceae bacterium | reverse complement strand
TATCTATATTTTTGCAATAATCCAACAGCCGAATGAGTTGCGCTTTCCGATTGAAAAAAGGAGATTGTACAAAGCGTTCTGCTTCTCGCCACTGCTCCGAAGAAAAGGGTTGCAGAAGTTGCCAGAGCTTACTAGTGATCATTTTTTAACATATTTTAGATGCAAGAAAGGCAAAATACAAATTTACAGCTATTATTTAAGTTAATAAAATACTGATTATCAATTATTAAAATCTTAATAATTCATTGATCACAGCTATTTTCTTCTAAATTTGATTTTGTTTAGGGAGTGGGTATCCTTCATTTTTGTACTATCACTTAATCAAAAATCATAACCCATGAAAGTGAAGTATTTACTCAGTTTATTATTTGCACTATCCTGTACACTATGTCAAGAAATAATGGCACAATGCAACGACGACACCACCCCACCCGTTGCGATTTGTGAGGCAAACATGTTAATACAGATAGCTCCCGGAGAGGTGGTTACCTTACTTCCCTCGGAAATTGATGAAGGCTCTTATGATGAATGTAGCGATGTAAGTTTAACGATTGGCTTTGCGGGAGGCCCAACCCCTCCGGAGGAAACCAGTCTTACCATTGGTACTTTTGGCACCTTTTTCATCCTTTTGGGCGTAACGGATGAGTCCGGTAATAGCAGTGTATGTTTTACGGAAGTTGTTGTGCTAGACAATTCGTGTAATGATGACCAAACCACACCTACCATGGCTTGTAATACACCTTTGACTTATAATCTTGGTGTAGATCAGGCCGTCACTATTGATGCAGAGGAATTAGATGCAAACTCTACAGATAATTGTTATGTTGAACTAGACTTCAGAATTAATGAGGTTGGAACGACTACAGAACCACCAACTACCACAAGCATTACATTGACAGGAGCAGGTACTTACCAGCTTGTACTTTGGGGTATAGATGGTGCCGGAAATTACGGTAATTGTTGGTCAGAAATAATCGTTACCGATGAAGATTGCGCAGACAATACCATAGCTCCAGAAATATTATGTAATTCGGTTTTACAGATAACATTGAGTCCCGCTACACTAGATTTTGTCGTCCACCCAGACCAGTTGATCTCAAGCGTTAGCGATGATTGTAGCACAGATTTCACCTATGGACTAGCCTTAGAATTAGATGAAGAAAATCCACCTTCAGTTGATTCGCTTGTATTTGATACACCAGGCGTTTTCACTGTTTATACTTGGGTAGCTGATGAAAATGGCAACTGGGCCTATTGTGAAACGGAGGTAATCGTTCGGGAATTTGAATTCGGAGCTGTATTTGGTCGGGTATCTGCTGATGCCAACAATAATTGCCTATACGATGCAGGTGAAACGCGACTCCCCAACTGGAATTTGGAGATGGTTCCGATGGTAGATGGACAACCTGCCCCAGATGAATGGATTCAAGAAGCAACTACAGACGAAAATGGAGAATACAAAATTGAGGCATTTTATAGCTTACTTGACCAGTATGACAGTCTTCAGGTTAAAATTTTGCCCAATATTTACTTGGGACAAGGATGTCCTATTATTAAATATGTACAAACAGAAGACATTTTAAATGGTCCTGGTGTTTATCTGGAGTTTTCAGTCGAACTAGACCTTGTGGCTGATTGTCCGGCCATGCAAGTGGATATTGCCTCCCCATTTATTCGTCGTTGCGCTGATAATACCTATACCGTAAATTATTGCAATTATGGTGCTGTTACAGCAGAAGATGCTTATGTGGAAGTGATACTCGATCCTTACATTGAATACTTGGTGAGCTCTATTATTCCAAGTGAGATCAATGACAGTCTTTATACTTTTCCATTGGGAGATGTAGCGCCTGGTGATTGTGGATCCTTTATTATTTTCACCTCTGTTAGTTGTGATGCCGTTTTGGGTCAGACCCACTGCACCTCTGCCTATATTTACCCCGATTCGCTATGCGATGACAACTATAATGGACCAGTTGTGGAATTGTCCGGTAGTTGTGATACCGAAAATCAAGAAGTTAAGTTTCGATTGACCAATGTTGGTCAGTCCGACATGTTGGAGCCACTCAATTACTTAGTAGTAGAGGATGTCATTATGTACATCGAGCAAGAGCCTTTCCAATTGGATGTTGATGAAAGCATTGACATTGTTATCCCTGCAAATGGAGCGACTTTCCGTATGGAAGCGGAGCAACCAGATGATTATCCACTTTTCCCCAAAATAGCCGCCACGGTTGAAGGTTGTTCAGAAGATGGCACTTTTAATCAAGGAATGGTGACTCAATTTAGTCAGTTTGAGGCTGGTAATTTTGAATCCATTGACTGCCAGGAGAATATTGGCTCGTATGATCCAAACGACAAGCAAGCTTCTCCACGCGGTATTGGTGAAGATAATTATATCCCAAAAAATACCCCAATTGACTATAGAATTCGTTTCCAGAATACCGGAACAGATACTGCCTTTCAGGTAGTCATTATTGATACCCTTTCTGAGTGGCTCAATCAGACAACCATTCGTCCGGGTGCCAGTAGCCATGAATATTCGTTCCAATTTCTATCGGGTAATGTAGTTGAATTCCGCTTTGACAATATCCTTTTACCAGATAGTACCACTAATTTGGAAGAATCTGTGGGCTTTGTACAATTTGAAATTCAGCAATTGCCTGATAATCCGGATGGCACGAATATCGACAATACTGCTGCGATTTATTTTGATAGCAACGAACCCATTATCACGAACCTCGTTAGTCTGACGGTTGGCCAACCATTTATTATTGTTAATGTAGATGAAGCTATTTCAGCGGAAAAAGACCTAAAGGCCTATCCTAACCCACTTACGGATGTGCTCAACATTGAGTTGGCTCAAAGCACATCCGGTCTTTTCCACCTTTATGACCGCACCGGACAATTGGTATTGCAGCAAAACTTTGAACAAGCCAAATTCCAAGTTCGCAATACTTCTCAACTTACATCCGGGCTGTACTTTTTTGAAATCAGGACAACAAACGGAAACCGTTACTCAGGCAAATTGATCGTTAAGTAATCTTGATATAGAAGCCAGAAAAAGTTCAATTAATTAGAAAGCCCGCTTCCGTGATGGAAGTGGGCTTCATTTATTTTGATCCTTGTGGACTAGCGATGCGGAATATTGGCCCGCCTTCAGGCTGGCCAGCCCAAAGGGCCGAGCAATAGCGAGATAGGTAGCGTAGCGACCCCGTTTTTTTACGGATGTAAAAAACGGGGTAGGCCCCAAAACTTAAATCTTTTGCTCCTACTCTTCGCCAGCTTCTTCTGCTTGCTGCTTAACCTCCGGCTTCATTTGCGGGAAGAACAGAACTTCCTGAATCGAATACTGATTGGTCAACAGCATCGTCAGGCGGTCGATGCCGATACCCAGACCAGAAGTCGGTGGCATACCGTACTCCAGCGAGCGCACGAAATCTTCGTCCATCACCATAGCCTCGTCGTCCCCTCTTTCAGCCAATTCTAGTTGGTCTTCAAAGCGTTGACGCTGATCAATTGGGTCGTTCAACTCAGAATAAGCATTCGCAATTTCCTTACCATTAACGAATAGCTCGAAGCGCTCTACCAAGCCTTCTTTTGAGCGGTGCTTTTTCGCCAGTGGCGTCATCTCAATCGGGTAATCCGTGATGTAAGTGGGCTGAATCAGATTTGCTTCAACTTTTTCACCAAAGATTTCATCGATCAACTTTCCTTTACCCATTGAATCATCGACTTCGATGTGAAGGTCTTTACACACTTTGCGCAAGCCCGCTTCATCCATCTCCGAAACATCAATGTCTGTATATTTTTTGATTGAATCGTACATAGACAAACGCTCGTACGGTCCTGCGAAATCAATTTCGTTCTCGCCATAGGTCACCTTTGTTGTGCCCAAGACTTCCTTGGCGATGTATTCCAGGCACTGCTCGACCATACTCATCATCCAGTTGTAGTCTTTGTACGCTACATAGATTTCCATAGAGGTAAACTCCGGATTGTGGGTGCGGTCCATGCCTTCATTTCGGAACATTTTACCGATTTCGTACACACCATCAAAGCCACCAACAATCAAGCGCTTGAGGTAAAGCTCATTGGCGATACGCATGTAAAGCGGCGTATCGAGTGTGTTATGATGCGTGGCAAACGGGCGCGCTGCTGCACCACCATGAATTGGTTGCAAGATCGGTGTTTCCACTTCCAGCCAGCCCTGTGCATCGAAGTAACGACGCATAGCTGAGATAATGCGGCTACGCTTGATGAAAATATCCTTCACCTCCGGGTTAACGGTAAGGTCAACATAACGCTGACGGTAACGCAGCTCCGGATCGGTGAATGCATCGTACACATTTCCGTCCTTATCACGCTTTACGATAGGGAGTGGCTTTAGTGATTTGCCGAGAAAATCCAACTCATCGACATGGATCGATACTTCTCCGGTACCAGTGGCAAACACTTTTCCTTTTACGCCGATGAAATCGCCAATATCAAGCAACTTCAGCAGTTTCTGATACTTTTCATTCT
>JALEHC010000059.1 GCA_022763215.1 Saprospiraceae bacterium | reverse complement strand
TGCTATGAAGACGAACTATTTACTTATTTATCTATTCATTTTTCCGATTTTTTTATTGGCTCAGGAAGAAGAAGTAACGGTACAAAACGGAGACTGGCGAGCTACTTTTTCAAGTACTGGTTTCCAAGGGCTGGCTTCTGACGACCAAGCTATTCTCCAATATGAATCTTCGGAAAATTCTGTCCACGATATAATCGCAAACACAGGTCTTTGGGTTGGCGCCAAAAGATTTGATGGCAGTATTTTTGTACACCACCCAGGACTCAATACTGAGGAATACATCGATCCGATATATAAGAAGGTATTTCGAGTAACAGCTGAAGAAATTCATGCTCATCAACAAGATTTTGAGGAAAATTATATCATTAATGATCCGATTCCAGCTATCTATGCCTGGCCTGGTGCTGGTAACCCACATTTTGATGGAGAAATTGACGATCCCGATATCTTTTTCCAAGACCTCAATACCGCCCCCTTCTTTGACAGAAATGGAGACGGAGTTTATAATCCCGATGATGGCGATTATCCTTCTTTACCGTGTATTTCTCCTGACCAGGGGTGGATCACGTTTACTATGCCAACAGAAATGAACTGGTGTCTTTTCCAAATTAAAGATCCTAAAAACGAAGAAGTCGTATTACAGGTAACGGCCAATTTGTACTTCTTTCGTTGCGATAGTAATATGGATATTGGTCGATCTATGTTTGTTAACTATCATTGGCAACAAGTATCCCAACTCCCTTATAATGAGATGTATGTGGGAGTGGTTATTAGCCCCTCAATTGGTGACCCCCAGAATGATTTTGTAGGTAGCCTCCCTGATGACAACGCTATCTTTGCTTATAATGCCACAAATAATGACAGCGATTTTGCGCAAGCACCGCCCACTACTGGAGTCGCGGTAGTTGAAACCTCTCAAAACAGCGCATTAGGAGCTACGCCTTCCAGTATTGTCCACTTTTATGAAGAAGATAATGGCGATTTTGCGGAAGCTACACTCGCCCCATCCACTCCTGAAGAATATTACAACCTACTTTCGGGCAAGTGGAAGGATGGAAGCCCGATTACCGAAGGTGGAATCGGTTATGAAACAGGAGGAGACACCACACAGTTTGCTTTCCCGGGGCTACCGGACGACAACAATAGCTGGACCGAATGGCAGGCCGGCAACCCGGCTGGCAAAAGAAATATTCTGATCAATTATGGCTTATTCAATTTTGAGCCCAGTTTTATTCGAACAACTCGTGTTGCTTATTTGCTCAACGATTCGGAAGGCTCACATTTAGATAAAGTGCATGCATTGGCCAGCCAAGTGGAAATAGCACATAACTACCACAGCAGTTGCTATAATCCTTTTACAATAGACTGCCAAAATGTGAGCACTTCCGTGCAATCCGAATCCAATGCGGAGCTAGAATGGAATGTATTTCCCAATCCGGTCAGCGATCATCTCGAAGTTCGTTGTTCTTTTCCGGTCGATGGTCTTGAGCTTTTTAATTATCAAGGGCAATTACTATTGCAAAGTCGTACGACTGACCTAAATGTGGGTCATTTGCCGAAAGGCATATACTACCTGAGGGTGCGGAGCGAAGGTAAATATGATTGGAAAAAAGTGGTGCTTCAATAGTCGATATCGAGTTCGTACTTTCGTAAAAGACCTGGCAAACTGTGAAGGCTGAAGGCAGCTCCTTTGATTTGATTTTTTTCCGGGTCAATTACGACATTGCGGGCAGTTCGAAAATCACAATTTTGGAGGTCGGTGTTTTCAAAGATGGCATGATCGAGCAAGCAATCTTTGAAACCTGATCCCTGTAGTTTCGCTTTCGCGAAATTCGTCCCTTCCATTTTACAATTTTCAAAAGTAGTTTCTGGCAAGTGTAATCCTTCAAAAAAAGCAAAATCTAACAAGCAGTTTTTCATGCTAATCGATAACAAAACCGGATTCACATCTTCCAAATGACATCCGATCATTTTGCAATCCAAGAATTCGATTTCTTGTAAGCTGGTTTGATGAAAATGTACCATACTCAGATCGCAGGCTTCAAATCGGCAATCAGAAAACTGATATTTCCCAAGTGCCAATCCCGAGAATATACACTGCTGAAATGTACAAGCTTCATATTCGCCTTCCGGCAAATGTTGATCTGTGAAATCCTTGTGTTCGAATAGTTGATCTTGAAAAAAAGCGTCATTCATAGGAAAAATTTAGCCAATCAAAAACCTGACTTATAAACAGATCAGGATTTTTAACAATCGTGAAAATAAGTAAATTTAAAGGTACACAAACCCGTTCTCTCATTTAATTCATTTCAAATTCCAGCTTTATGAAATCTAAACTTACTCTTCTTTTTATAATGTTGCTCGCTTGTAGCGGGACAGCTCAAAGTCCGGTAACCGTCCAAAACGGCAACTTACGTGGCTTTATGAGTCCTTTGGGACTTAATAACAATAGCGCCGAACCGCTTTTTAGTTATTTTGATACGTCGGATGAAACGTACAAGTCGATGGCCTTTGCGGCAAATATATGGATGGCACATACAGATGACAATGGAAGTATTGATCTATATGCACCTACTTTTGGCAATGGTACCGAGACGAATGAGCTGCTTCCGAAAGTATTTCAGGTGAGCGGAGAGGCTATTTTCAACCACCGAGCAGATTTTGAAGAAGATGGAGTTATTGATATGCCTTTGGATGAAATTTATGCTTGGCCTGGCCGTGGAAATCCACACTTCTCAGATTATAACGATGGACTTGAACTACCAGAAGATGCCCAGGTTTTAGCACCTTTCTGGGATCAAAATGGTGATGGACTATATAATCCGGAAGATGGAGACTTCCCAATGTTAGCCATTCAGGGTTGTGCATTACCATTAGAAGCTGCCATTATTCCTACGCAAATGAACTGGTGTATTTATGATGTAAAATCAATTATTGATCCGGAGCAGACTTTGTATCAGGTACAGACTAATATGTTTTACTTCAATTGTGAAGAAGACAATTACCTGACCAATACCATTTTCACCCACCATACGGTTGTCAATAAATCAACTAGCCCGCTTGAAAATAGCTATTGGAGTATGTGGGC
>JALEHC010000406.1 GCA_022763215.1 Saprospiraceae bacterium | reverse complement strand
GAGATGTTCGAGCCTGCAAAAGATAAAGCCTATCGCCATCCGACTTTTTACAATCTGCCGGATGAGGTAAAACACATGTAATATGAACAATAAAGTATTTGATTATCTCCTCCTGCTTGGCGATTCTTCCATGATTTTGGGGCATCGTCTTTCAGAATTATGTGGACATGGTCCTAATCTGGAAACGGATATTGCGCTGACTAATATCTCATTGGACTTGTTTGGTCAGGTGCGCAATTATTTTCAGTATGCAGCCAAATTGAAAGGAGAAGAGATTACAGAAGATAAAATCGCTTTTTTGCGATACCCTAATGAATATAGAAATGTATTGTTGGTAGAACAGCCAAACACTGATTTTGCATACATCATTGCACGTCAGTTTTTGTTTGATGCTTACCACTTACCGCTCATGGAAGCTTTGTCTAACAGCCAAGATGAGACCATTGCTGCTGTTGCGCATAAATCTATTAAAGAGGTGCGTTATCATCATCGTTTTTCATCAGAATGGATGAAACGACTTGGAGATGGCACAGAGGAAAGCCATCAGCGTATGCAGGATGCCGTTGATTATTTGTGGCCTTATGTAGGGGAGTTGTTTGAAGAAACACCGCTGGAAGCTGAAATGAAAGAACAAGGTATAGGCGCAGATTTGGCTGCTTTGAAAAAACAATACCATGAAAATGTGAAAGCTGTAATGGAAGAAGCAAGCATGCAAATACCGGAAACGCCGTTTTCACATTCAGGAGGTAAAAAGGGCATCCACTCTGAACATATGGGTTTTATTCTTGCCGATTTGCAATATATGCAGCGAGCTTATCCGGATATGAGTTGGTAAGCTCTGCGAAAAAGTAAAAAATCATGACCGTAACCACCAATAAAGTAGTTGATATAATCAGACAAGTAAGTGATCCTGAAATTCCCGTCCTTTCTGTAATGGATATGGGAATCGTTCGTGATATCAAGGTTGATAGGGATCAGGTGCATGTAAAGATTACACCAACTTACTCGGGTTGTCCGGCTATGGATATGATTGCGGTGGAAATTAAAGCCGCACTTCAAGAGGAAGGCTATGAATCTACCGTAGAATTGGTACTTTCTCCTGCTTGGACAACGGATTGGATTACCGAAAATGGTCGTCAAAAACTCGAAGAATACGGTATTGCAGCTCCTCTCGAAGAATCTGCTGACAAACTGGCGCTCATGGGCGAGGAGCGCATCGTGACCTGCACCAACTGCGGCTCTAAAAATACCAAGATGGTAAGCCAATTTGGCTCTACAGCTTGCAAGGCTTTATTTCGTTGTAATGATTGCTTGGAGCCGTTCGATTATTTTAAGTGCCTCAAATAAAAATACATGACACCCAATCCGAATGAACAGGCGACGGCTGTTTATCACAAAATGATGGAAAAAGACTACTGCAGCCAATGGCTTGGAATAGAGCCGGTCTTGTTGGAGGAGGGGCATTGCAAAATAAAAATGACAATAAGGAAGGAAATGCTGAACGGACACGGCATTTTACATGGCGGTATCGCATTCACTTTTGCAGATAGCGCCTTTGCTTTTGCATCCAATTCGTATGGTCGAGTGGCTGTTTCTATCAATGGGAGTATGACGTATTCCAAAGCTGCTCAAGAAGGCGAAGAACTCATCGCTGAGGCAGTTGCCTTAAATGTTACCCATAAAACAGCAGACTTTGATGTTAATGTAATGAGTGCAGCAACCGAAGAAATTTATTACCGCTTTCGCGGAACCGTATATCGCAGCAGTCGAAATGTGCTGTAAAATACGATCCACACCCTAGTCAAAAAATAACCAACATGCACAAACTTAAAAACTTTGCCTGCGGCCAATGGACGGCCCACGAAGGAGAAGGTATTCCTCAATATAATGCAGTAACCGGAGATGTCATCGCTACCTGCGGCAGCGATGGACTTTCTTTTGCCGATATGGCTGACTATGCCCGCAAAGTGGGCAATCAGAATTTGCGTAAGCTGACTTTTCAGCAAAGGGGACTTATGCTCAAAAAATTGGCAATGTTCCTTCACAAAAAACGCAAGGATTACTACCCAATTTCTTACAAAACAGGGGCAACCAAAGCAGATAGTTGGATCGATATCGATGGAGGTATCGGTACTTTGTTTGCCTATGCAAGTTTGCGACGTCAATTTGCTAATGCACCTTACCACGTTGATGGGGATGCCATTAATCTTTCTAAAGAAGGTACTTTTATCGGCCATCATATCATGGTTCCGAAAAGAGGCGTTGCCGTTCATATCAATGCTTTTAATTTCCCTATCTGGGGAATGCTGGAAAAATGTTCAGTCAACTGGCTGGCGGGTATGCCAGCTATCGTGAAAGCAGCAGAACCTACTTCTTTCCTGACTCAGGCTATGGTTCAAGATATTATCGATTCTGGCATTTTGCCGGAAGGCGCTATCCAATTGGTTTGTGGCCCTGGTGTAGGTATACTCGAACCGCTCAATGAGCAGGATGTCGTCTCATTTACTGGTTCTGCTTCGACCGGACGCAAGCTCAAAGCTCATCCAAATATCATAGATAATGCAATTCCTTTCAATATGGAAGCGGATAGCTTGAATGCAGCTATATTGGGCGAAGATGCCGTTCCTGGCACTCCAGAGTTTAATCTGTTTATCAAGGAGGTTAGACGTGAAATGACGGTTAAGTGTGGCCAGAAATGTACAGCTATTCGCCGAATTATCGTACCGGAAAATTTGTTAGAAGATGTGCAAATAGCATTGGGCAAGCAATTGTCTAAAGTGACGATCGGAAATCCAGAAATTAAGGATGTTCGCATGGGGGCTTTGGTGAGTAAAGAACAAGTAGAAGAAGTTAATAGACGAGTAAAAGAACTGGCATCTGAAAGTGAATTGGTTTTCGGTAACCTCGACGCTAATTTTGATGTCATCGAAGCTGATAAAGAAAAGGGCGCTTTTTACGCACCACTTTTGTTTAGAAATGATAACCCTTTTGAGAAAACGAAAGTCCATACCACAGAGGCATTTGGGCCAGTAAGCACCATTATGCCCTATAAAACGATGGATGAAGCCATTGAGCTTTCTCAATTGGGCAAAGGTTCGCTGGTAAGTTCTATCGCAACCTATGATGATGCGCTTGCGCGCGAATTTGTCATCGGTGCAGCTACGCATCATGGCCGTATTTTGGTGCTCAATCGCGAAAGTGCAAAAGAAAGTACGGGGCATGGTTCGCCTATGCCTATGTTGGTGCACGGTGGCCCTGGTCGGGCTGGTGGTGGTGAAGAAATGGGCGGTTTGCGTGGCGTAAAGCACTATTTGCAGCGTTGTGCTATTCAGGGTACGCCTACTACAATCACGGAAGTGACTGGCGTTTATCAGGCTGGCGCCAAATACAAAGAAGCGCCCAAACATCCATTTGCTTACCATTTTGAAGACATTCAACCCGGTATGTCCATTCAGACGCACCGTCGTACCATGACGGATAGTGATATCATCAATTTTGCGAATTTGACTTGGGATCATTTCTATGCGCATACGGATATCACTTCTTTAGGAGGCACAATTTTTGAGAAGCGCGCAGCACACGGCTACTTCATTTTGGCGGCTTCCGCGGGATTGTTCGTATATCCAAACAAAGGTCCGGTTGCAGCTAATTATGGGCTGGAAGATTGTCGGTTTATTCGTCCGATCTATCATAACGATACCATTTATGTCCGTTTGACCTGTAAGGAAAAGCAGAATCGAGAACACAAAGGCAAGCAGTTTCCGGCAGGTGTTGTTAAGTGGTTGGTAGAAGTATTTGATCAGGATGATGAAAAAGTGGCCGTAGCGACTATTCTGACTATGGTTAACAAAAAGTCACCCTTTCGGGAAATCAATCGCGAGACGATCAAGGCTGGACTCGATAAGCTGACAGAAGATACAAAGCCTAAATGGGGAATTATGACGCCTCAGCATTTGGTAGAACATTTTGAATTTTTCTATCAAATGGGAATGGAAAAAATTCCAACTGAAATTACTACACCGGAACACAAAATCGAACGCCTGCAAGAATCGCTCTACAATCACAGGCCAATGCCTAAGAAATTTGATCATCCAATCTTGAAAAAAGGAGCGCTTGAAGATCTTCGCTTCGAGAATTTGGAGGAAGCAAAAGAAGCATTGCTCAAAGCCTACGATGAGTTTGAAGCATTTTTCAAAGACGATCCGGAGAAAAGAACTGCCAATACCGTTTTTGGTTACCTCAATAAGGAAGAATGGGATTTGCTACAACGCAAGCATTACAATCACCATTTTGAGCAATTTGGTTTGTTCGAATAAAAAATACAGGGGGAAGCTTGCTTCCCCCAATTCTTACCTGACCACAAAAGCCTTTCCACGTCATGTTCTACCAAAAAGATATCGAAACCCTCCCGCTCGAGCATTTGCGTAAGCTGCAAAACGAGCGATTACAGCATCTCCTCCAGCACGTATACCACAACGTACCTTTCTACAAACAACAAATGAACGAGAAGGGGCTTAAGCCCTCGGATATTCAAGGTGTGCAAGACTTGCATAAGCTACCGTTTACCCACAAATCAGATTTGCGCGATCATTATCCATTTGATCTTTTCGCTGTTCCACAGCAGGAGGTCTTGCGAATACACGCTTCCAGTGGTACAACAGGTAAGCCGACCGTGGTTGGCTACAGCCAAAAAGACCTAGATATTTTTGATGAGGTAGTAGCTCGTTCTTTGGTATGTGCTGGTGCTCGTCCGGGTATGAAATTGCACAATGCTTATGGATATGGTTTGTTTACAGGTGGTTTGGGGATGCATGGTGGTGCAACTAAATTGGGAATGGCCGTTATTCCGGTTTCGGGCGGTATGACTGATCGCCAACTTTTAATTTTGCAGGATTTTCAGCCGGAAGTAATTTGTTGTACACCTTCTTATGCCCAAACATTAGCCGAAGAATGTAAAAAACGAGGTATTGCCCTCGATGATCTGGCTTTACAATACGCGGTATTAGGCGCCGAGCCTTGGACGGAAACTATTCGGACTCAAGTAGAGGCAGGGCTACAAGTTAATGCAACCAATATCTACGGCTTAAGCGAAATCATTGGTCCGGGAGTATCACAAGAAGATTATGAAGAAAAAGGAAGTGGCAGTTATATTTGGGAAGACCACTTTTATCCGGAAGTAGTTGATCCAAAATCTGGTGAGCCTTTGCCTTATGGGCAGGAAGGCGTTTTGGTGTTTACCACGCTTACCAAGGAAGCTATGCCCTTACTTCGTTATTGGACGAATGACATTTGTAGCATTCAATATGACTCAGGAGCCAAACGAACTCATATAAAAATGAGCCAGATCAAAGGCCGAGCCGATGATATGCTGATCATTAGAGGCGTTAATTTATTCCCAAGTCAGGTGGAGGTGTTGATCCCTCCATTTAAAGAACTTCAGCCCAATTATCAGTTGCGTGTGCGTAAGCAAGGCAGTATGGATCAGGTGCAAGTATTGATTGAGCATGATGGACGATTGGAAGAAGCTCAGCAAGCCGGTTTAGCAGCTGCCTTTCGGCAAAAAATAAAAGAAAACATCGGTTTGAGCATGGATGTAGTGCTAAAAGCGCCGGGCGAGGTGCCCCGCTCAGCAGGTGGTAAGTTGAGCAGGGTAGTGGATGAACGTTAGTTAAGTTAAGCTAACCACTCGCGTATCCTTTCGGGCTTCGAGCGAAAGAAAACTTTCGATCTTGCCAATATTAGGAATATCAAATACTTTGTCCATCACAAATTCTTTATAATGATCCATATCATTAACCAAAATCTTGATGATAAAATCAAAAGCTCCGGTTACATAATGGCATTCCATAACTTCATCAAGAGCAGTTATTTTAATGACAAAATCTTCTACTTTTTGTTTGGAGTGGTCTTTCAGCGAAACATGCGCAAAGGCCGTAAATTTCTTACCAATTTTTTGAGTATTTAATACGACGGTATAATGATCAATGATACCGCTTTTTTCTAGTTTTTTGATTCGTTCAAAAATAGGTGTGGTGGATAATTGGAGGCGTTCGGACATTTCCTTGACGGTCATGCGGCCGTTTTCTTGCAATAGTTCCAGTATTTTTCGGTCTGTAATATCTAATTGTTTCATGTTTCACGCTTAAGTAGTTAGACGGAATTTCATATTTCACTAAATTATAATTTTGATCCGTCATTTCGTTTTGCAAAGCTGCCCTTTACAGGCAGCTAGCAATATAATAGGTTTCATCAAATTTTTAGGTTTTTCCTTCCACTTGCCTTTTGTAACTGCGGTTAATCCCACCAAAAATGAGAAATGAAAGCCCCAGTATAGCCAGTACACCCAGAATCGCTACAAGTAGCCCTGCCCCAGAGCCATAGCTACAAGCAACAGAACACGACAAAATAGTCACCCCAAACAATAAAGCACCAATAAGAAGAACACCCAATATGATGAGAAAGGCTTTTTCTGCTTTTTCCCCAGAAGTACGATGCCACTTACGTACTTTCTCTACACGCTCTTTGACCCAGCTTTTGAATTTTCTTTTTACGAGTTGACCTTCAACGACTTCTTTCTTTCCTTGCTGAATATTGACGGCAGTCAGTGTCGCCTTAAAAGTAGCTCTAGGGTACAAGTTTAAGCGATCAGGTAATTGATTGCCTAGCACAATACTCATGAGAAAACCAATTAAGACTACACTGAATTCAAATGATTTACGTGTCAGATAATTGGTTTTTGATTTTGGCGAAAGCCAAAAAAGCCCAGGTGCTGCGATTAGTAAACTTATAAATACCCCACACAAAACATAAGCAACCCAATTATTGACGATTAACTCATGAGCATAAAGCAACCAGCCAATGTGTAGTGCAGTAAAGAAAAGCAGTAGATGGCAACAGGTAATAATGGCAATAGACGTTTTTACGTTTTTACTTGCCCAGAAAGAGATTTTTTTCAGAAGATGCATATTACATGATTTTTTGGTTTGTTTCTCTAAGGTATAGGCCTTCTGCCGAATGTTAGAAACAAAATCTGCAACAAGCTTTTTGAAAATAATCGATTAGAAATACAAAAGGTATACCCCAACACCAGCTAAGGCCCCGGCAATTACATCAATAAAATAATGTTGTTTGGTGGTCATGGTGGATAAAACTATTGCAAGCCCAAAAATGGCAAAGTAGGGTAGTAGGTGTTGCTGCTCTTGCACAAAAAGCAAAGTGAAAAGCAAGGTTAAGGCGACATGCATACTTGGAACACAATTGACAGGCTTATCGACTTCTCGCAATTTTTCAAAATTCCATCGAGTCCAAGCGTCGGTCGTGTTTGGGATAGGATAGATATCACGCGGTACAGTTGTCGGAAAAAAGAAAAAGATAAATGCACCGCCAACCATGAGCGTGGTGTAAGCAAAGAGCAGGCTATTTAGATTAGTCGGATTTTGCGCAAGCAAATACAAAAGCAGCATAAAAGGAGCAGTAGCCTGATAAATCCAAATAGTCCAAGGCCAAAAAGGAATTTGGCGATCAATTCCTAATTCTGGTACTTTTTTAGGTCGAAAAATAAGAATTCGTTCAATAGTCAGGTAAAAAATGAAAAATATCACGCCTCCTGCTACGATATACCAATAGCGATAAGCTTCGTGATAAATCAAGGGTAGCTCCATATTTTGGGTGTTTGTGGTAAGATCGAAAATTACTACCGAATTCGATAAATTCTTACTTAAAAGATTTTAGGGCTCTCAAAATCATCCTACCTTTAAGTGCATCAAAAACCTCAAACCAACCCAATATGGCTTCACAATACACCCTTCACCGAGGCGGGAAGGAAATTCTTATCGAAAAAGAAGACAATTTTTTTACGGCAATTTTGCCTTCCAATTATATGGAGGAAGACCTACGCCGAGTCAATAATATAGAACAAGTAAAACGGGTATTTGGCAATATATTCAAGGTTAGAGCTACCCCGCATAATGTAGATGATGTGATGGATCGACTGCGGTCAAATGAAAACCTCAATCACATCGTACATCATGCTTATCGACCAGTAGGCGACCCTGGTACACGATATTATATCACGGATGCTATTGCGGTTTGCTTTAAAAAGGGTACTTCTGTTTCAAAAATTGAAGAAATTGCACAAAAGCACGGCCTGAATTTGATTCGAGAATATGAAAAAGAACGCAGTTTCTTATTTCAAGTCACCAAGTCTTCTGGAAAAAACCCGGTTAAACTTTGTAATGACTTACAAGAATACAAACAAATTGAATACGCAGAACCTAATTTGGTGAACCGCTTTCAACCAGCGTATACGCCACCGGATAATATTTTTAATAATCAATGGCACTTACAAGCCTGGGATGGCTTTAATGTGATTCGCGATGCCGATGTTCGGGCTACACAAGCCTGGGATTTGGAGCGTGGAAAAAGAGAAGTTGTGCTTGCTGTCTTGGATGATGGTTTTGATTTGACACATCCGGACCTAACTGGCGAAAATAAAGTGGTTTATCCGAGAGACTTTGCCGATGAAGACTTTTATCCGGTTCCGGTCAGAAATAAAGGGGATTACCACGGGACGCCTTGTGCAGGAGTCGCTATAGGCGAAATCAATGGGGAGGGAATCGTTGGTATCGCTCCCGGTTGTGCGTTTATGCCCGTGCGCTTTAGCTTGAGTGCTGATGATAACCTGCTATATGACATTTTTGAATTTGCCGGAAGGCGAGCAGATGTGCTATCGTGTAGCTGGGGCCCAGTGCCCGTTTACGCCCCGCTGTCTAGTTTGTTGTACAATCAACTTACGGATTTGGCCGAGACAGGCGGACCGCGACAAAAGGGCTGTGTGGTAGTATTTGCAGCCGGTAATTTCAATGCTCCAGTAGTGGATGTTGAAAATGAAGGCTTTTGGTGGCGCCACCCTCGAAACGGAATGAAGCAAACCAAGGGGCCTATTCGCAATGGACATGCTTCGCATCCGGATGTGATTTGTGTGTCAGCGTCTACCAGTCTGAATCAGAAAGCAGCGTATAGCAATTGGGGCGAGGAAGTCAGCGTCTGTGCGCCTAGCAATAATTGGCATCCTACAAACCCGCAAACTCAGTTGCCTGGGCGTGGTATCTGGACAGCAGATAATGACAAACATGGGCTTGGCTACGAATCAGGTCCTTATACGGGGCGATTTGGAGGAACTTCCAGCGCGACGCCGCTGGTCGCAGGCACAGCTGCACTCCTGATCAGTGCTAATCCTGAACTCACGGCCAAAGAAGTGCGTGAAATATTAGAATCTACTACCGATAAAATTACGGACCCTAATCCGGATGTAGTACTCGGACTACGAAAAGGCAATTACAATGAAAAGGGGCATTCTGAATGGTTTGGTTTTGGCAAAATTAATGCGTTTGAAGCGGTGAAAAAAGCTTTAGAGCTAAGCCCCAAACCGATTGAAGAACCTACCGGCACCACTACCGGAATTGAAATTATTGCCGGGCTGGTCAATCCTATTGGGCCAGAAGTTGGGCAAGAGTATATTATGCTGATTAATCGTACGGCCGCTGATGTGTCGCTGGATGGCTGGTCTTTAATGGATAGCAACGACCGAATCGACCAATTGAGTGGTATTATTCCTGCAGGTTCTGCGATCAAGCTATTTTTGGGGAGTACTCGCTTGGTGAACTCTGGAGGAATGCTGCAGTTGAAAGACGAAAATGGGCAGTTGGTGCATGAGGTGCGCTATACTGCGGAAGAAGCATCACAAGAAGGCTGGTTAGTTGTGTTTAAATGATAGTGGAACTTTTTGGGTAGATTATTTCTTTTTTTCTTTAGTGCGCAGAAAAGCTGCGTACTTTATATGGAACTTGTGAGTGTACTAAAGAAAAAAAGATGTTACTGACTATTCGAACCACACATGTGCCGGCTACCGACCTTGGCTTTTTACTCGGCAAACATCCTGATCGCTTTCAGACAAAATCACTGGCGTTCGGGAAGGCACATGTGTTTTATCCGGAAGCTAATGAAAAGGCTTGTACTGCAGCTATGCTTCTGGAAATCAACAATATCAAACTCCAGAAAAACAAAAGGCAACAGTTTTCGGCTTCTTTTAAATTAGCCGATTATGTCAATGATCGGGCTTACGCGGCTTCTTCTTTCCTCTCCAATGCTTTGGCAAAAGTATTGGGCAGTGCCCTGAATGGAAATTGCAAGGAGCGACCGGATTTAGTAAATCAATCTATTCCCTTAGAGGTAAAACTTACCGCAGTGCCGGCCCGGGGCGGTCTCGAACTTATCCATCGACTCTTTGAACCACTTGGATACGAAATCGAAGCGCAAACCACGGTACTAGATTCCGCTTTTCCAGCCTGGGGCGATAGCCCTTACTACAATCTATGCTTACGCAAAACCGCTACCTTGCAGTCCGTGCTAACACACTTATACGTGCTCATTCCTGCACTGGATAACAAAAAACACTATTACGTCAGTCAAGCTGAAATCGAAAAGCTCTTGGCAAAAGGGGAGGCTTGGCTAAAAGACCATCCGGAGAAGAATCTTATCACAAAGCGATACCTGCGGTACCGGAATAATTATGTGCGCAGAGCTTTGAATCAGTTACTCGAAGAGGAGGAGCCTTCTCCAAAAGCATCTGCATCTGAAGATCAGTTGGAACAACCACTAAAACTCCACGATCTGCGGCACGAGACAGTGATCACCACACTTAAAGAACTAGGCGTACAAAGCGTTATTGATTTGGGATGTGGAAGTGGGAAATTACTGCGGCACCTGATCAAGGAAGGCCAATTTACCAAGATTCACGGCATGGACGTTTCCCATCAGGCGATAGAAGTCGCTCTGGATCGTTTGTATTTGCGGGATGCAGGCCCTTTGAAAAAAGAGCGTATCAAGTTGTTTCACGGTTCCTTGACTTATTGCGATCAAAGAACAAAAGGATTTGATGCCGCGGTATTGGTGGAAGTTATCGAACATCTAGACGAATCTAGGCTGGATACCTTGCAGCAAATTGTATTTGGTTATGCAGAGCCTGATCATGTGATCATTACTACACCTAACCGGGAATATAATGTGCTGTTTGAGGGTTTGCCTTTCGGCAAATTTCGCCATAGCGATCACCGCTTTGAATGGACCCGAACAGAGATGGAAAACTGGGCCACAGCTGTCGCTAAACAATATGATTACCACGTGAAATTCGAGCCTATCGGCCCTATTGATGAACAACATGGCGCGCCCAGCCAGATGGCCGTCTTCAAAAAGAAAAAATAATGACTATCCAAATACCAGAAATGTCGTTGGTGGCTATGGTGGGTATCACCAGCTCGGGCAAATCAACCCTCGCCAGACAATTATTTAAACCAACTGAGATCATCTCTTCTGATTATTGTAGAGCAATTGTATCGGATGATGAGAATGACCAATCTGCATCCAAAGATGCTTTTGACCTCTTGCATTATATTGCGCGAAAGCGACTACAAAGAGGAAAACTTACGGTTGTTGATGCGACTAATATTCAAAAAAGTGCACGCAAAACCCTGATTGATATTGCAAAAGAACAACACGTACTGCCGATAGCCATCGTATTGAATATTCCGCGAAAAAAATGCGAAAACCGTCATCAGGAACGCACAGATCGAAATTTTGGGTTACATGTTCTTCGTCATCAATATCGAGCATTGAAGCGAAGTATTAGTCAGCTCAAAAGAGAAGGATTCCGCTATGTTTATGTAGTCGATAGTGAAGAAGAAGCGCAATTGCTTCAGATAGAACGCACCAAATTGTACAATGATCGGAAAGAATGGACCGGGCCTTTTGATATCATTGGTGATGTACATGGTTGTTTTGAAGAACTAAAAATATTGCTGGAAAAGTTGGGCTACCACATCAAGCAAACAGATCAATACTTTGGTTATGAGGTGACGCCTCCGACTGGTCGAACGGCTATTTTTGTAGGCGATTTAGTCGATCGAGGGCCTGCTTCTGACAAAGTATTGCGCCTTGTAATGTCGATGACTGTTAATGGCAGTGGTATTTCTGTTTGTGGTAACCACGATGCTAAGTTGCTAAAAAAACTACAAGGGAAAAACGTAAATCTCAAACACGGATTGGCTGAGACTTGGCAGCAATTGGAAAAAGAAACACCCGCTTTCAAAGAAGAATTGAAGCAGTTTTTGTCTGGATTGATTTCTCATTATGTTTTGGACCGTGGTAGACTGGTTGTTGCACATGCCGGATTGCGGGAAGAAATGCAGGGACGGGCTTCTGGTGCAGTTCGGAGTTTCTGCATGTATGGCGAAACGACGGGTGAAGTCGATGAATTCGGATTGCCAGTGCGATATGACTGGGCTCGGGAATACCGAGGAAAAGCACTGATGGTTTATGGCCATACGCCGGTTGTACAAGCTGAGTTTTACAACAACACCATAGATGTTGATACCGGATGCGTATTTGGCGGAAGCCTGACTGCTATGCGCTATCCTGAGCGTAGCTTAGTCCGTGTACCAGCTAAAGCCACTTATGCCGAACCAGGCCGTCCGATTGAAGAATCGACTCGTACAGATGAAGCGGATGAAGGTCTATTGCATTTGGAAGATATTTTGGGTAGACGAACCCTCTTTACCCGATTTGGAAAAAATGTGGTCATTCAAGAAGAAAACAGCATTGCAGCACTGGAAGTAATGAGTCGTTTTGCCATAAATCCAAAATGGTTGATCTATTTGCCACCGACTATGTCGCCAACCGAAGTAAGCGAAGAAAATGAGTACCTAGAATATCCCAAAGAAGCTTTTGATTATTATGAAAGTATGGGGCAGACGCATGTCGTGTGCCAAGAAAAGCACATGGGCTCCAGAGTAATGGTCATCGTGGGGAAGAGCCAAGAAGCGGTCGAGCAAAGATTTGATGTGAAGGAAGGTGGAATAGGTGTGGTATATACACGCTCCGGAAGGGCTTTTTTTGACGATAAGTCAATGGAGCAAGCGTTGTTGAAGGAGGTGCAAAAGGCACTGACTGCTACTGGATTTTGGGAATCGTTTGAAACAGATTGGGTATTGCTGGACTGTGAACTTATGCCATGGTCTGCGAAGGCACAAAGTCTGCTTCGGGAGCAATATGCGGCTGTAGGTAGCGCAGCAACGCTTGCGTTGAGCGAGGTGGAAGCCGTTTTGGCGCAAGCCAGAGAAAGAGGCATTCAAGCAGAAAAAGACCTTCAAATTAGCCAGAGAAAACAATTGGTAAAGCAATATCAAAACATATATGGCGCTTATTGCTGGCCTGTTGAAAAATTGGAAGACTATAAATTAGCACCCTTCCATATTTTGGCGACGGAAGGAAAAGTACATACCGATCAAAGCCATGAGTGGCACATGGAGCACTTGCATGCCATTTGCCGAGCCTGTCCGCCGAATGGCATGAAGGCATCTCATATTTTGAAAGCTACGGACTATCGGGTAGTGGATGTGACGGATGAAAAAAGTCGGGCTGAGGCAACAAAATGGTGGTTGGAATTGACACAGGCTAATGGTGAAGGCATGGTCGTAAAGCCACAGCAATTTTTGGCAAAAAACGAAGATTACTTGGTGCAGCCAGCTATCAAAGTCCGCGGAAGAGAGTATTTGCGCATTATTTACGGGCCGGAATATACCCTTGCGGAAAATATGCAGCGTTTGCGTAAGCGCAAGACCAGCAAAAAACGACGTATGGCCTTGTCTGAGTTTGTATTGGGCCTGGAAGCCTTGGAACGCTTTGCCCAAAAAGAAGCATTTCGACGAGTACACGAATGTGTATTTGGCATATTAGCTATGGGAAGTGAGCCTGTTGATCCGGCTTTGTAACAATGCCCTGACAATATTTTGTGGGCCTCATGGTGGTTTTTTAAAACCAAAGTGAGAAATTTAAGTGATTTGAATTGTCAACAGAAAAAACGGAAAATGAAAAAAACACATTGGTTCTTGTTTTTGGGTTTGCTAATCTTGGCGGCCTGTAGTTCAGAAAAAACAACAGAATTAGCGGATACGATTTTGATGAATGGCGATATATATACCGTCGAGGAAGATCAAGCTCGTGCGTCTGCGGTGGCTATCAAAGATGGCCGTATAGTCGAAGTGGGGAGTGAGGAAGCGGTAATGCAGTGGAAGGGCGATAGCACAAAGGTGCTTGATCTGGAAGGTGCTTTTGCCATGCCTGGTTTTATCGAAGGTCATGGTCACTTTCGCGGACTGGGACAAAGCTTGTTGAATTTAAACTTTCTACGTTCCAAAAACTGGGAGGAGATAGTCAGTATGGTCGAAGAAAAAGTAAAAGAAGCGAAGCCCGGAGAATGGATTATCGGTCGTGGCTGGCACCAAGAAAAATGGGATACCGAACTGGAACGTCAGGTATTGGGCTATCCTTATCATGATCGATTGAGCGAAATATCGCCTGATAACCCGGTCATGTTGCGTCATGCGAGTGGTCACTCTCTGTTTGCCAATGCAAAAGCAATGGAAATTGCCGGAGTCTCTGCTGAAACGCCTGACCCTTTTGGGGGAGAGATTGTACGGGATTCAAGAGGGGAGACCATTGGGGTGTTTGAAGAAAAGGCAATGGGTGTCATTTCGCAGGCTTATGAAGAGTATATGTCAAGGCTGACAACGGAAGAGAAAAAAGAAATTTGGCTCAAGGAAATTGCCGCAGCCGAGCAAGAATGTCTGCAAAAAGGAATCACTTCTTTCCAGGATGCTGGATCTACTTTTCAGGATATAGAATGGTATAATGAGCTGGCAGAGCAAAGCGAATTGGATTTGCGGCTTTGGGTCATGCTGCGTCGTCCGTATGATGAGATGAAAGACCGTATGGAAGGGCTGCCAATTATCAATGCAGGGAATGAATTTTTCACTTGTCGAGCTATTAAATCTGCGGTGGATGGTGCTTTGGGAGCTTTTGGCGCCTGGTTGTTGAGTCCGTATAAAGATAAAGCAGGCTTTGTAGGGCAAAATACCGTGCCGATACCCGAAGTGAAAAATATAGCGCAATTAGCCATAGAAAATGATATGCAGTTTTGCGTACACGCGATCGGTGACCGCGCCAACCGAGTCGTACTGAATATCTACGAAGAAACTTTCGAAGCCCACCCAGACAAAGACAGTCTTCGCTGGCGTATCGAGCATGCGCAACACCTGGATACTACCGATATTCCACGCTTTCGCGAAATGGGGGTCATTGCTTCTATGCAAGGTATTCACTGTACTTCGGATGCCCCTTTTGTAGAAAAACGGCTTGGGCGGGAGCGTGCCAAATACGGGGCTTACCCATGGCGCTCTTTGCTTGATGCAGGGGTTGTGATTGCCAATGGAACGGATGCGCCAGTAGAGGATGTTGATCCTATCGAGAGCTTTTATGCATCGGTAACACGTAAACGAGTTGATAGTGGGTTTGAGTTTTTTCCAGAACAAGCTATGACACGGGAAGAGGCTGTTTATTCATATACACTTGGCAATGCTTACGCTGCTTTCGAAGAAAACCAAAAAGGCTCTATCAAAAAAGGAAAAGCTGCTGATTTTGTGGTGCTTAGCAAAGATTTACTCAAATGTCCGGATGAAGAAATTATGGATACTAAAGTGCTGATGACCATTGTGGACGGGAAGGTGAAATATGAAAATTTATAAGTTGATTTTTTGATGGG
>JALEHC010000405.1 GCA_022763215.1 Saprospiraceae bacterium | reverse complement strand
GGAAGTTATGGCAATAGTTCCTCATCGGGCGACACCACTAATGACACCACTGTTTTAGGTGCTTATCTACAAAACAGTCAGGGTGAGAATATTAAAGTATACCGTACTAATATTCGATCAGGATGTGGAGGTTTCCATCTGGAAAATACCACAATGGCTACGCCATCGATACAGTCAAATCCGGCTGATTATCTCAATTATATTTATCAGTTTGTCCAGTATAAAGTCAATAGTATTAGTGGAGTAAATAATTTCCAAGCAAGCAATTGGAGTGTTCCAAATGGTGCAACCTCAATTAGCCAGCAGGATGAGAATAATCAGGATACAGGCGAGCTACTTTGGACTTTCCGTCAAACGGTACCAATCTACATGCTCGCAAGTCTTGATAACCCATATCTTGCTGTTGGAAAAACCGCTCAGTTGACGGTTCGCTTGCTCGATATGTTTGGTAATGCACTACCAAATCAATGGAATACAACGGTCGAAGTACAATACAATGACGGACTTATTCCACCGGGTCAGTGGCCAGGCGTGGGTATAAATTATTTGGTGCAAACCGCAAACAATCAGCCACAACTGACCGTAAATTTGGGTTACCAAGCTGGTGATATCAAATCACAAAATGAAAGCCAAGATGGCACACCATCGCAGTTGCAGCAAGCTATAGCTAAATTTACCCACATTCAGCAACAGCTGCAAGATCCAAACGTAAGTGTAACCGTGGCCACCATCCTTTCGGAAAATACATTCACGCAAGATATCAATCAAACCAAACTAGCTGATAAACTAGCTTCGTTTGTTGAAGCTATTCTACATTATTTGCAAACAGATAACGCAACAGCGCCAACGGGTACGCAACTAAGCTTCAACCTGAACAAAACCTATATCAGCACCCTGTCTGATGATATAATAAAGTTGGATGTAGATTTGACGATCGGCAGAGATCCATCTAAAGTTAATACTCAGATTTCAGACTTGTATTCAGAAGTCCTTTCTGTGACCATACCTGTAAGTCCTTATATGGCAGACACTTCGGAGAATAATAGTGATCAAAGTGGTATTGTACCATTTGCGCAAAGCTTTGAAGATGCTTATCAGGATTTTGCAGGAACTAATACTTACGTAAAAATTGCACAAGGGCCCAAGCGACAAACCGCTTCAGGCGCTACGGTACGAGCCATATTTGCAGTTCGCTGGGGCGAAAATGCAGGGATACATGTATCATTCCCCAATACATCCAGCAGTCCGAGTGCTTCGCAGCAGCCTGCTTATTTTGCACCTACACCATTGAGTACCCTTTTATTGACGGACACCTTTGCTAACTTATATGAGTACGACCAAAATGGTGAAAACCCGACCAAAGTAAGTCGAACCTTTAGTAAAGTAGACCTAGATAAATGGGCGCGATTGTTCCTTAATCAAGTGCAGTTGATCTTGTCTCCGCCATTAGCGACCAGCATCGCAAAAATCGATGCAGACAAGTACAGTGCATTAATTGGAGCCAAAGAATCTCTGGCCGAGTTTGTTACAGATGAGGTAGCCTCCATATTGGAAATCCCTAACCTCAATCCTGACAGCTCCGCTGCCACCAGAGCATTTGAACAGGCCATGTTGAGTTCGTTGACGAAAGACTACACGACTTCCACCATTATTCAGGTACCAGCAACGGTACAAGCTAAGGGGAACGTAAGCAATCCACCTCCGCAGTTATTTGGTAAAGTTGCTGAAGATAACACGCAAGGTGGCCAGGTTTACACCCTTTCTTCTGCTCGTTTGGATGCAGCAAATGAATCCGAACAACTGGCTTTTCTCGTGTCGACTAAGCGACCAGAAAGAGATGCTTTTCTCAATCTTGAAAATCTAAAGTTCAACATTGGTTTTATACAATACCAGTTTGAAGAAGACGAAGCTAAATATGGCTTTGTACCGTCCTCCTGGCTAACTTTTGTTTTGCCAGATGGTGCGCCTTTACAGCAAAACATTGGGCCTGTAGAAGCCCCAATTCCGCTGCGGAGTTTCCCTCCTAATCCAGTATTGATTAGTCAACAACAGATACAGCCTACTCAAGCACCAACCACAATTCAAGCGTCATTGAGCTGGACTTATGGCTTAGAATTGGGAGTGCCCGAAGCAGAACAAGATCAGCTTTATTTCACGGTTTTATTTAATGAACCAGTTGAAGCTAAAGATAAATCTTCAGCTTACAAGCTGGCCGTAGAAAGTGGTCGCCCTGCACCTAAAAATTTGTTTGAAGCCCTGGCTCGATTTGTATTTGAATATCCACAATTAGCTCCACATTTGCCGAATATCGTAGATGTAGCTAATGATGACAGCAATAGTGATCCGGCTAATGCCAATGCGATCATCGATTCTTTACTGGAATTAGTATTGGGAGCTACTGCCACTTGGAAAGATTGGCAAAACCCGGGCTTGCAGCAAAATAATCAACCCACGGATGCCCCTGACAAAATTAGCTGGTCTTACAGTATGATCAACCAATTGTATAATTCCACACCTGCCATCGAATTAAACCGGACTAGCACAGATGCTCCGTGGCCAGTAATTACCGACTTCACAGGAGCACAAGTGGATGCAAATGCATTGACACGTACGTATACCCCCAACAGCAGTGCCACAGATATCAAGACAATCAACTTGCAATACGATCAGCTTTACATCATGACGCATCAGAGCGTTAATGTTAAAGCCTACATTCGCCGTAATGACGACTTAGTGCCTTCCAATGCGCCAACTGGGACCACCGTGAATAATGCATTCATTTATACCACGGCTACGGTTAAATTTGGAAGTGTCTTGGTTCCATTGAATCAAAATAATGCACCAATACAAGTGACCAACAAAGGAAGCTTGGCTCAAACACTAGAGGGTTTATTTGATAATTTCATTGTTAATCCAAACAATCTGGATGAAAAGCTGATGGCCTTAAGGTTCTCTTTGTATGCAGATTCCAGCTTTACCTTGGCGACCAATGAAGACCTTCCGGCAAATAACCAAGTGAAAGCAGGTGCACCTATTTTGTATAGTGGAGAAACCGTGGCAACGCCGACCAATCAATCGGGAACACCTACTTTAGAGATGAATGATTACTTAGATAATTATTTGGCGCCAGCCATAACCGACTGGGAAAATAAAATAGCGTCAGGTACAGCTGCACCAAATATGTCTTTGGCGATGACCATTTACTCTAACATGAGTGAACAACAATTGCCACTGGTCATCTATACAGAACTCGATCTTCCTCTGGATAGTGAAGATTAGCAATAAACGGTAAGTTGGCCAGATTAAACGACTTAATGCTGGCTAACTTATTGTTTTCCCAATGGTAAACGTATTGTTTTATCATTCAATCTGATACATCAGATGGCAATTATGCGTAGCTTTAAGGGTCTTCTAGAAATCCCAATACATGAAAGCTGCTCTCATTTGTATTTGCCTTCTTTTTATTGGCCATTTTGCCCATGGCCAATTATTGCACTTTCCGTGCCCTGATCCCAATAGTCCAATGACAAGCACTTGCGATGAAGCCTGTGTGATTTGCGACTTGGATGGATATACCAGTACCAATTCGTTAACTGATCTGGGGGAAATTCCAGAAGGGTTTTGTGGCGAACAACACAACACCCAATGGCTGGCTTTTATGACCAGTACTCCGTTTCTTTCTTTAGAAGTTACCGCATTTTCTTGTTCTGTTAACTTTCAAGGTATACAGGTAGGACTGTACAGTAGTAATGATTGTACTAATTTTGATCTGATCTCTAATTGTGATAATCAAATAGATCCATTTAGCTCTGATACCATTACCGCTAATAACCTTTTTACTGGGGTGATTTATTATTTGGTGATTGATGGCTTCAATGGAGATATCTGTGAATTTACCATTGATGTACTCGAAGGTTCAGCAACAAATCCGGATGTCGTTGGCACCCCAGAAATTATTGGCTTAAGCCAGCATTGTTGGGGCGTTCAACCTCGGTATTATGGCACACAAGTACCCGGTGCAACTGACCGAACCTGGACACTAGATGGCGAGATTGTCGGCCACAACTTTTTTGTGGACTTAGAATTTCAGACACCCGGGCTTTATGAACTTTGCCTCACCCCTTCCAATCCCTGTTATGGCCCTGGGGAAACGGTTTGTAAAGACATTGAAATAGTTGCGCTCGAACCAATTTTCTCAGAATTTCGAGTATGTGAAGAAGAATTTCCGTTTGAATATCTAAATACCACCTTTAACTCTCCAGGTAGTTACTCTATTAGTTATTACGATCAAGACAGTTGTATTCAAACGGAATTTATTAGTCTTATCGAAATAGATTATCCACCTACGATTGAGGAATTTGAGTATTGCTTTAATGAGCCTTATATAATTGGTTCAGAAGTCATTACTGAAGAAGGCATCTACTTTGTGGATCTTCAAACAGTGGAAGGTTGTGACAGCGTTGTCGTTCTGATTATTGATGAAGTTGCCGATTATGAAACGATGGTTCAGGATACCATTTGTTCTAATGAAACTTATCAACTCGGCAATCAAAGTTTGGAAACATCGGGCACTTTTTCTGCTACCTTACAAGCTTCAGATGGCTGCGATAGCTTGGTTACTTTAGAGTTGGAAGTCCTCCCGGCAGTAGAAGAATTTATACAAGCAAGTATTTGTCAAGGCGATACATTGACACTAGATACCTTTTCTTTCACCCTTTCGGGAAATTATCCACTGGTCTACACGGCAGCTAATGGCTGTGACAGCACCCTTTTTGTCGATCTTACAGTGTTGCCATCCTATGAAGACACCCTTGAAATTCAGATTTGTGAAGGCGAGCAATTTGTGTTTCAAACAGATATATTGGAGGCATCCGGCATTTACTGTTATGAATTCACTACCCAAGATGGCTGTGACAGCCTCATTTATGTGGACATCCAACAATTTCCAAGCTATTTTTTTGTAATTGATACCAGTATTTGTGCTAATCAAAATTTTACTTTTTTGGATAGCACATTGGAAATATCAGGCACTTATGAATTTGGCTACCAAACCGAGAATAATTGCGATAGTATTTATCAAGTAAATCTGGAAATCTGGCCATTGGATACGACTCCAATTTTCACAGAAATTTGTGAAGGGGACAGTTTTGCTTTAGCAGGACAGACTTTTACAGCAACTGGGAATTATGAATTATTCCTCCCATCAGCGTCTTGTGATAGTCTACTTCAGCTTACGCTAAATGTTATTCCACCTGCTACCCAAGAAATAGACACCACAATCTGCCAGGGTGATTCGCTTTCGCTAAATGGTGAAAGCCTTTTTGAGAATGGCACTTACGTGCAAATGCTGCAAGCAGACAGTGGGTGTGACAGCATACTCACTATTCAACTCGAAATTTTAGAGGCTCCTCCCCTTTTATCACTCAACGAGACCATCTGCACTGGTGATAGCTTGCTTCTTGCGGATACTGCATTCCACGAAAGTGGGATATATGAGCTGCTCTTAACGGCCCAAAATGGTTGTGATAGTCTGATCATGCTTGAACTTACCGTTATTGAAAACGATACTACCTTCCTGAATGAAGAAATCTGCGATGGTACTGTTTTTGACTTTCATGCTCAGGCTTTGTCAGAAGCAGGCACTTATCGTTTTGATACAATTTCTATTACTGGGTGTGATAGTACAATTATACTTGACCTTTCGGTAAATCCAGAAACTTTTTTTGGACTGGATACCATTCTCTGTCCAGGCAACACCTTCGTTTTACAAGATACTTCTTTTGACATAGCGGGAGATTATACTTGGACTCTGACGAATCAATTTGGTTGTGATAGTACTATAGAAATCAAGCTTGAATATTTTGAAGAGAATATTACTCTAATTGATACCAGTATTTGCCAAGGTGAATCGCTGATTGTTGGAAATGATACCCTCAACACTTCTGGCAGTTTTGTGATTACTACTACTGACCATAATGGCTGCGATGCCATTACGAATATTGAACTAGAAGTTTTATCTCAAAGCGATACTACGCTGCTGTTTAATATTTGTGAAGGAGAGACTCTAAATTATCAAGATAGTATTCTACAGCAAAGCGGGAATTATGCCTTTCTGATGACCAATGCACAAGGCTGCGATAGCCTGATTGAAGTGCAATTGAACGTCCTTCCCTCCCAGATGGAGAATGAAGAAGTTGTCCTATGTTTTGGCGAAAGCCTGGAATGGCAAGATACTACGATCATGACAACCGGCTTTTACCAGCAAATATATCAAAGTCAGTTTGGCTGTGATAGTATTTATCAATTAGAAGTAGAAGTGCTTGAAAATAATGAAACGCTGCTTTTCGATACCATTTGTAATGGTGAGACTTATACTTTGGGCGATCAGAGCCTATCAACTTCCGGCAGCTATATCTATGAAAGCACTGACCAATACAGTTGCGATAGTGTCGTATTGCTGGAATTGATTGTTTTACCAGAACTAGACACTTTCCTTAACCAACAAATTTGTGTTGGTGATAGCATAATAATTGACGGCACCGCATTTAGCGAAAGCGGAACTTATGAAATTGAATTGGTGAGTAGCACAACAGGCTGCGATAGCTTGGTAATACTTGACTTGGAAGTCAGACCTACCTATGAAATAGAGGAAACGTACACCATTTGCGGAAGCAATTCCATTGAAATAGAAGGTCAAATTATCGAGGAAGCGGGTACTTATCAATTTGATTATCTCACCGAAGCAGGATGTGATAGTACCATTGTAGTGATGGTTGAAGCATCTCCGGAGTATGCCGATAGTTTGTACTATAATATCTGTGAAGGTGCCACGATTATGGTAGGTGATAGTACGCTGTCAGAAGCTGGAACCTATATTTTT
>JALEHC010000404.1 GCA_022763215.1 Saprospiraceae bacterium | reverse complement strand
GGTGGAAATGCCACATTTTACTATTGCACTGTGAGATAAAAAAATTATTCTAAAGTCCTCCTTCCAATTGTATAACAATAGACAGCAGATGGAATATAATCTAATGCAAAATTTTCTAATTCAATTTCGCCTGACGCATCAATGGTCGTAACAATTCCCTTTTTCAAGTTGTTTTTTTTAAGGAAATAAGCTAAACTTTTTAGCTTACCTGGCCTTTCGAAAAATCGATTAGTCCATTTAATTTCGACAGCCCAAGCTGGTTTTAAGTTTGATAATAAGCCAACAATATCTACTTCGCCCCCCTTCCATTTTGCATAATAAGGTATGTGCCATAATCGATGAAACCATTGTGAAAAAATAGCGGTTTCAACCATATTCCCCATTACTTTTGAAGTACTATCAATTGGAGAAAACAAAGCAGACCTTAGAGATGGGTTTGTCAGGTAGATTTTGAAATGATTTACTCTTTTAAATTTTTTTCCGTTGGCATCTACTCTATTGACTGTTTTGATCAAAAAAGCTGCTTCTAAATAATTGATATATTTTTTTATGGTATTTTTTGATAAGCCGGAAGTAGAAGATAAATGTTCGTAAGAAAACTCATTCCCTGAATTAAAAGCAATAGTGGTAAACAAGGCATTTAATTCTTGAACATCCTGAATACCGTACAAACTAGGAAGATCGCGTAACAATACCTTATCAATAATATCACTTTTTATATATCGTCCAGGATCAGATTGAATCTCTTTTGACAAAGACACCTCTGGGTATCCTCCAAAGTTGATATAGTTTAGAAAATGCTTATTCAGTGCCTGAATATCAATCGTATTAAAAATAGTAAACCTTTTTCCATTCCAGTTTTTTGTCTTCGGAATAATCAGGGATTCAAGGTCTTTTAGATGGATGAATTCATGAAAGGTGAGCGGAGGCAATAAAAAGTCTGTAAAGCGTCCAGCTCCAGACTCCGTGCTTTTTAGCTTTAGTGCAGCAGCAGCAGAACCAGAAACAATAAATTTAGACCGATGATAAGAATCAACTAAAGACTTTAGATGAATTTCCCATCCTTTTAAATATTGAATCTCATCGAAAAAAACATAAAACCGATCGTCTTCTTCTTTTTCTTTTCCAACTGCTTTTTTGCAAAAGTTAAACAATTGATCTAATCCAAGACCAGTAAATACAGGTGTTTCTATAGATAGATAAAAAATGTTTTGGGGAGGTATTCCGTTTTCAATTAATTTTTGAATCGCATGAAAAATCATTACTGTTTTGCCAACCCTTCTTGGGCCCATCAAAACGACAGCTCTTTTTATCTTTACATTTTTGAGTAAAGGGAAAAATTCTGAAAAGTACAGTCGCTTTTTCATTGCCCCATAAAATGGATCAATCTTACCACTTATCCACCAAGGATTTTCAAACCTTATTCGATCTAATATTTGCTCCTCTGTTATTTCGAACAATGCCATAATAAAGCTACTTACTTAAAAATACAATTTAACACCTTTTAAGATCAACAATATAACTCAAAATGGAGAAAAATAAAAATATAGAATCAATTAATTGACTCTAACTAGCAAAGAAGCAACTATATTTCCGCCCTAAGCATTCATTTGAATTCATAACTTTTAAACTATCTTTGCAAAAATATTGTAGAATGTAGTCAACTTCCACAAGCGAAGTCGTAATCATTGAAGATCAAAGAATTGAGGTAACAATGGCAACACCAAGATCAGTTGCATTTTATACACTTGGATGCAAATTAAATTATTCGGAAACATCATCTATCGGTCGTCTTTTTGAAGATGCTGGATATTCGGAAGTTCCTTTCCAACAAGGGGCAGATGTTTTTGTGATTAATACTTGTTCGGTAACAGATTTTGCAGATCGCAAATGCCGACAGATTGTCCGCCGGGCTATGCGTACTTCGCCCGATGCGAAAGTCATAGTCGTGGGTTGTTATGCCCAGCTCAAACCAGAAGAAATTGCTGAAATTCCGGGTGTCGACTTGGTACTAGGCGCGTCTGAGAAGTTTCGTATACTCGAATATGTGGACGAACTATCAAAAGCGCCGGGCAAAGGGATGGTACGCGCCGGAGAAGTGAAGGAAGCAAACGAATTTGTCAATGCATTCTCTTTTGGCGATCGCACCCGCTCGTTTCTCAAAGTGCAGGATGGCTGCGACTATAAATGTGCATTTTGTACCATTCCATTGGCCAGAGGTAAAAGTAGAAGTGATACTGTAGAAAATGTGGTGAATAATGCCCGCCAGATTGCCGAAATGGGCGTCAAAGAAATTGTATTGACTGGCGTAAATATCGGTGACTTTGGGAATGGTACCGAGGTTATTGAAGGTACTCGTCCGAAAAAAGAGGCCCTATTTATCGACCTGATCAAAGCCCTCGATGAAGTGGAAGGCATTGAGCGATTTCGGATTTCTTCTATTGAACCCAACCTATGTACCGACGAAATCATTGATTTTGTCGCGCAGTCAAAGCGTTTTGTTCCGCATTTCCACATGCCGCTACAATCTGGTAACAACAAGCAGTTGCGCATGATGCGCCGCCGTTACAAGCGCGAGTTATATGCTAGTCGAGTGACGCACATTAAGCAAAAAATGCCTCATGCTTGCATAGGAGTGGATGTGATTGTTGGTTTTCCAGGAGAGACCAAAGAAGATTTTGAAGAAAGCTACCGCTTTATTAATGAGCTTGATATTTCTTACCTGCATGTATTTACCTATTCGGAACGTCCGAATACGGATGCGATCCAAATAGAAGGCGAAGTGGATATGGGTGAACGCAAAAGACGGAATAAAATGCTGACAATCCTGAGCGATAAAAAGAAGCGGTATTTTTATCAGCAGTTTGTAGGTCAGCAACGCCCGGTACTCTTCGAAAAAAGCAAAATCGAAGGTCGTATGTCTGGCTTTACCGATAATTATGTTCGGGTAGATTTACCATTGGATGAAGCTTTGCTTAACCAAACTTGTATGGTCAAATTGGAGGCCCTCAATCCAGAAAATTTGATGGAAGCCAGCTTTCTACCAGTAAAGGCAACATAAACAATAGGCAAATATTTTCATTTCATTTTTTGTGACATAGTAAATT
>JALEHC010000403.1 GCA_022763215.1 Saprospiraceae bacterium | reverse complement strand
AGAGCGATTGATTATCGCTAAGCGATAGAAAAGCGAGAATCAATCATTTGAATGAGCTGTGCTGACAGAGGTTAGTGCAGCTCTTTTTTTGTGTTTTTTTAAAGTTTTTTGAAAAAAAATGAAACCTGCGGAATTTTTAGGGCTCGGTTGACGTGTAATAATCAAGGATATTGTGCAGAAAGGCATTCTCAAATCTCAGAAAACTCTATTGAGCCATGGCCAGTCCAAAAAATGAAGTCTTAAAACTGTTCCAAAAACATTACCATACGTTGCTTCTGGTAGCAAGGAATAAGACGTCGAAGTCAAGCATTGATGCAGATGATCTTATGCAGGAATTTGCTATTAAAATATTCAGAAACTGTGAGGCAGTGCTGAAAAATTATGAGAAAAAAGGTATTAAGTACCTTTTGACCATACTAAATAATGCCTTTATTGACTTGGTACGAAAGGAAAAAAGGAGAAGGGGATTTAATTTAGATCCAGATAAAAACAAACCAGAGCAAGTTCAGATCGAAAATCCTCAAATAGCAAAGGAATTTATAAGCTTAATTCAATCTCTAGTCATCGCCAATTTTGAAAGTGGCTCATGGGAGCTTTTTCAATTATATTTGGATGGTTATGAATACAAAGAGATTGCTGAAATACTGGGCATAAATAAGAATACAGTAGGTACAAGAATATACCGTATACGTAAATTTTTGAGAGCAGAACTAGATGGTTAGTAAAAGGCGGCTTTTGGTCGCCTTCTGTGTCTAATAAAGACTTTAATTCGTGTACGAAAGAACACAATATTTGAAAATCAACTTTTTAGGGGGCTTAGAAACAAGTCTAAATAGCGGTCGCCCTTGACTCCTTCTGGAGTGTTTCACTTTCGTGAAATGGCATAATTATATAAACGGGACTCAACCATGAAATCAAAAACAAATCAAAACCCTGTCACGGCCAATCAACAAAAAGCCCGGCCGGACTACTCAACTCCATTGCTGAATTTTTCTTCTGAAGAGTTTCTTCAAAGCGAAGTCATCTGCGAATTGTTTCGGGACTTTCAACCGGAATTATCGCAGCCCTCGGAAGAGCATCGAAAAACGCATGCCCTTATCAATCGGCTCTTATTTCAGCCTGATGATATCGAAAGCCAATTTGTGCTCAACAAATCCTTGGAACCCTCGCTTTATTCTGCTTTAGTTGGTTTACAACAACTGATACTCGAAAAGAAGCTGGTAACCTTTAAACAAATTGATCAGGAAATGAAAATCAGGAAACAACAATTCTTAGCCCGCCTCGACCCATGCGACTGTATGGATGATGTCGTTCGACAAACTACTAATCAATCCAAAAACGCTTTCCCTCAGGGGGATGAATCCTTTAATTAGTTAGCTGCTTTTGGTATTGCTAACATACTCACTTTGAGAGTGGGGGAGAGGCGAAAAGGAGTGTGTACTCCTTGTACCGACACTCCCATTCTCATTCTTTTTTCTTAGTTTTTCAAGGCTTCTTCAATCGGAATGCGTTGGCCATCTTTGTATGATACAATCCAGGCATCCTTCAGACCCATTCCTTGTAGTTGTGTTTTTAGGCGTTTTGCGTCTTCATATTGGCGAAAACGTCCCAATGAAACTTTTTGAAGATTTTGTTTTTCTTCCAGACTTAGTTCGTCTGTAGTTTCTAGATTGTCATCAATTCGGCGGTTTTCATAAGCACCGATTTGTACTCTAAACCAAATCCCATAATCATCAGAAGAGGCTTGCATCTTAGCCGTTACGGTTTGCAACTGACGTTCCGTAGCAGCAATCTGGCTGCCTAATTCTTGATTTTGGCTTTCCAGTTGGCGGATAACAGTTTCTTTATCACTCAACTGTGCTTCCAGTTGGGCTAGTTGATCTTCACATTTTTCCAATTGGCGTTTTTTCACCGTTGGTTCCGAACTTGTAGTTTCTTTTGTTGATTTGCATGAAAATGCCAAGGCACCCAGCAAACACAGCATAGTTACGACAGATTTTTTCATTATTCTATAGCTTAAGTCTTTTGAAAGGTATGGTAATTCACCTGTGAAAGGTAGTAAAAAATAAGGATTCGTCAGATAGTACCAACCTTCTCGAAGCGGAAAAGTTCCTCCACAATGAGCCAGGGGGCTATTTTTTTGAGGCTGTCTTGCATGTCGTGGTACAAAGAGGGAAGGTTGGCCGCAGGCATACTGGTGGGAAGTTCGTGTACGAAAAAGTGGCGAAGTTCTTCGCGATTGAGCTGCTTGGTTTGGAAAAGTGCTAACATGTGAAAGCACTTAATTTGTGGTAAATAGCTAGCGCGATTAGCAAATTGTTGTTCTTTTTCCAACAAACGGAATCGATGACAGGTAACAATTACGGCGCGAAAATCTTCTTTCAACAATAAGGCTTCCAGATAAATGGAAAAGAAGCGATGCCATCTAAATTCCATGATTTCTTTTTCATAGGCATCCAAAAAAACTTCGGCATAATTGCGGGCATTTTGGTAACGCTCGTTTTTTAATAAACATTTGACATAAAAAGCTACAAAACCAACTTTTGAGTGAAAGTTCTTGGTATTTTTTAGTTCTGCACTGGCTTGTCGCATTAGCTCCAGCGCCTGTACATGACGATTGGCACGAAGCAGGGTATTGCACAAATTATTTACGTAAGTAATATAGTCGTGGTTCTTTTCCCGCACCGATAATTGGCCATAATATATGGCTTTCTCAGATTCGCCGAGCTTCGAATGTAGTATTGTCCGATTGTAGTAATAATTGAGCAAAAGTCGCTTGGAATAGTACTGCCCACTGGCAAATTGGTGATCGAGATGATCAAATTTGTCGACCAACATGCGGTATTTACCGTAGTTATTACTAATGATAATCAAGCGGATAAGTGCCATATACCGAAGGTGGCCTTCGAGTTGCTCGTCATAAAAAATGTCTGACAACCACTTTTCCCATTGAATAGATTCGACTGTATTATTAGCATATTGCCTTACGATGTCATTGCTAGCGGTATGCATTTGCTCCGAAACGCGTTTGGCGCGATCATAGGCCGCTTCATGAAAATCCAAAAATTCATGGATGAGTTTATGATCTGAGTACCGAAATCGTACCTGCAAAAAGTGTCGGTATTCTTGGAGTAATTCATAAAATTTGGAAAAATAAAAACTGGGATATTGATAGTTTTTGATTTTTTGGAGGAGCTTTTTTTCTTCGGCGGCATTAATCCGGTCGAAATGAATTTTTTGCTCCATATTGCTCATCCAGGCAAAGTTTTCATCAATATCCCTATTTTTAAGTTGCTTGAGTATCCAGTTTTTCAGGTTGGAGTATTTTCGCTTATCAAGCTCTATATCGTAAGGTATTTGCTCATCAATTTGACGGCAATTATAGTCTACCCGCTTTAAAATATCCAAACGTTCTTGATCCTCAAATTGCTGGATGGTAAGCAAAAATTGAGTTTCATGCGGCAGTAAGCTATTCGCAAATTCCGTAAATTTCTTGAGCTTGGTCTTCATAAGCAGGTTTTTATTTTTTCATGTATGATGTTTTTATGT
>JALEHC010000402.1 GCA_022763215.1 Saprospiraceae bacterium | reverse complement strand
CTCTAAAGTGCACCTGATCATCGATAATACCGGGCATAACGATATGGCCTTCGGCATTCAGTTCGACATCTGCATGGGCATCAATTTGAGCATCAATGCGTTCGATGCGTCCATTTTTAATAAGAATATCAGCTGTTTGTTGTTTCCCTTCATTGACCAGGGTTCCATTTTTGATCAGTATGCTTTTCATAAAATCTTGCTTATCGGATTAGGAAAATATCGCCTTTATAATCTTTTTCGAAACCGTCGATAAATCTGATTTTGGCTTTATATACAAAAATACCGCTATTCATATCCTTGCCCCTAAAAGTACCATCCCAACCAATCCTGGTATCGTTGGGTGGGAAATTTTCATTTTCCCAAATCAATTCTCCCCAGCGATCGAAGATTTGCATTTCCAAAATTTGATCGACTTCGATGGATGCAAAAATATTAAAGCGATCGTTAAATCCATCATCATTCGGGCTAAATACATTAGGAATGTACACCTTTCTGTCTTTTAAAACGGCCAATGCAATGGTTGCTGAAGTGGTACAGCCATCCGGGTCTGTTACGATGACCATCAAATCTTCATTAAACAAAGGACTTATCGTTACTTGTTGGCAGGTATCGCAGTTGACGATTTCTGGTGGAAACCAATTGTAACTCAAGGGTTCCTGGCCATTGCTTACGGCTTGAACCGTTACACTTTCACCAAGTGGAATAAGATCTACTTCTGGCAAATCAACCACCAATTCCTCTGGTTCGCTTATCGCAAATGGCGTGGAATAGATACAACCGAATACATCCTGATAAAAAAGGACGTAATCTCCTGCTTGGAGACTATCAAAACTCAGCTCTGTTTGAAAGACAGTTCCATCCAAACTAAAAGTAAGCCCATCTGTAGCATTCGTAATTTGTACCTGTCCATCGCCTTCACCAAAGCATGTGATATTGGCCACTTCGTAATCAAAGCTCACTTCGGGTACATTCTCCACTTGCGTGGAAATCTCTAGTTCGCAATCATTGGCATCTGTAATGGTGAGTTGATAATTGCCCGCAGGCAAATTATTAAGCGTATCGGTATCAGCCAAAACAGGCTGCCAATTGTACTGATAAGGCGGCAAGCCGCCGCTTACATTTACAATAATCTGACCAGTTGAGTCTTCAAAACAAGTCGGCATAACCTCAAAAGTAGCCTGTATTGCATCTAATTCGATGGTTGTAATCGTCAGTGCGGTATCACAAGTCTCTGTATTAAAAATGGTATCCTGATAAATGCCATCGCCACTTACTACTTCTCCGAATACGATAGTACTTTCTCCTTCGCATAAATAAACAGTATCCGCAACGTTTATCAAGCCAAAATTGACCACAATGGTATCTGTACTCACGCAGCCATTCTCGTTGCTGGCCAAAACGGTATACACCACTGCTGTATCTGGCGAAGTTGTAACCGTCTGACAGGTATCACAATCCAGAAAGTCCGAGGGTACCCATCGGAATCGCTCAAAATCTCCCGGTGCCGAAATCGTCAGGCTTTCGCCTGGACAAGCGACCAAATCAGGTCCCAAATCAAGCACTGTAGCCGGATCAATAGTAATCGTAAGCTGATCCGTTTGCGTCAAGCAACCCGATGTCACGGTCACCGAATAAGTTCCCGGCTCGTATGCAGTTATAGTTTGAGTGTTTTCGAGTGTGCTCCATTCGTAGGTATCAAAACCAGCACCTGCATCCAGTAAAGCTGTTCCATTGTCGCATATTTCGAAATCTGGCCCAAGGTCCAAAATTGGGAATCCACCTTCTACTACAATGCTATCCATATTATTGATAAAAATACATTCGGTAGGATCACCGATGGGGAAATCATCTTCCAAATCGAAAGGCCGATTCACACTTCCATCATCATTAACGACTACAAAAATATCTTCATCATAAGCCGCAGGCACAGGAATCGGAAACGTGATACAATCCCCTGCCGGAACTGGCAACGGAATCGCTGGAAGACTCAACAAAATGGGTGCATTAACTTCAGTTGGATCGCCTTGATAAAAGGTGACTGGCGTATTAGCTGGTAAGTCTTCTTCGCCATCATTACAGATTTCTATTTCCAGTTGAATGCTACTGAGTTGGCACTCCAATAGCGATAGACTGACGGTAGCATCTGCCAGGCCGCCTTCACATTGATCTTCCACTATAGGCGTAAAATCAGAGAATGAAATATTACCATTATTTACACCAATCGGGCTATCAAAAATTGTCAGCGTTTGTAAATCCTGTACCGGTCCCGGAAAATCAGTTATGGTAAATTCGATGGCTTCATCTTCCGGACATTCTCCTCCTAATTCACCATCCAGAAAATTTACTTTGCCTAGCATCAATTGTCCATTTCGCCAACCGGCAAAATATAAATAGATGTTATCGAGTAGTAAGCGAGTACCCGAGCCTGTTGTCTGTATACCGCCAGCCAGGCCATATTCGCGCGCCCAAATCTGATTGCCATCCTTATCTGTTTTCAAAATAAAGAGATTCCCGCCTGTTACATTATGACCAAGAATGGCATATCCATCTGGTAAATTGATAATATTGATAAACGAAATATTGGTATTGGCATTGATGACGTATTGTTTAGCCCATATTAGTTCGCCATTCAAATTAGACTTGGTCAGATAACACTCTGAATTGGTGGCTGATGTCCCGTCTTTGTCCCCCCGATGTACGATGACTATTTGATTATCGTCAATGAGTAAGTCAGGCGAATATAACCTGGCTGTTGTCGCTGTACTTACCAGATAATTCCGAGACCAGTCTTCCGTACCATCAAAATTGAGTCGGCTGGCAGAGCTTCGCATTTTATTGGTACCACCTCCAGCATAATTGTATCGGCCGGTTACATAAAATTGCCCATTATAAACATCAGCTCCTTGAAAGGTTTCACAGCTTCCACGGTGAAAGTTTTTGCGCCAGCTGCCTTCTGAACCATCATTTCGGTCGATATGAAAAATAATGGCATCACAGCCTTGTCCGGGTGGTGCATTTCCTTCCGTTTGCCCAAATACCACTATTTCTCCACCTGCCGTCTTTTCCATCACTTTCAGATAAGTTGCACTTCCGCTGGTAGATCGATGAATCCACATAATATCATCTGTAGCCGGATCATAGCGCATGACAAAACCAACCCGGTTAAAAGAGTTACTGCCTCCATATCCGCAAATCAAAAGCTTATTTTCTGAATCCAATCGAAAATCCAATAGTTGCTCAGGTAGGCTGCTAACAGCATCCAATGATTTATTCCAAATAGGCTCACCGCCAGGAGTCATTTTCATGATAAAAATTCCGTTTCCATGCGAACCACCTACATAAATATTCCCATCTTCTGCTGAGGTAATGGCATAGCCTTCTTCCATCACACCAGCTACATAGGTTTTGAGATACGTACTCCCACCCTCACAGGCATCTGCCTCCTCGGTGACTACGACATAACTACAATAAGTATCCGCACACAGTGGCCCATTTGCCGTAAGGCAGACCTCATAGATGTCACTTTCGTTAAATACATGATTGTAATTCAAGGCATTAGACTGCACCACACCATTGATCGTCCAAGTGTAGCTAACGCCATTGATGGTCGTATTGGCAAAGCTGACCGTTTCGCCTATTCCCACTAAAGTGGCATTCGCGTCAAATTGAGCAAAAGTATTACAAATTACTTCTACTTCTATTTCAAATGTACCTTCACAAAAAGGGCTCCCATTTGCCCCAATTAAGGTAATTGTGAATGTGCCTAATTGGTTAAAATTGTAACTGGCATTTGCGCTTGACGCAAATGGCGTACCATTGATTTGCCACTCAAAATCATTGGCATTGGTACTGGTATTTGTCAAATTGACAGTACTTCCAATTTCAATGGTGGTAGATGGAATGGTAAAACTGATGTCAAGTGGGTTTGTACATGGTTCTTCGCAAGCTTGAGAAGTCAACAAACTAGCGCGTACATCATTGATTGAGAAGTACATCCGATCGGTCTGACCGGGGGTAAATGCAGAATAACAATCCACATCGCCATAATCCATGTAATTCCAATACATATCATTCTGGTCAGTGG
>JALEHC010000401.1 GCA_022763215.1 Saprospiraceae bacterium | reverse complement strand
TGCCGGGGATTGTTATGAGACATTTATCCGCCGAAAGGCGTAAAGGCATATAGCCAAATTATTGTGTTACGATAAATCGTTGGCTAAGGGTCTTTTCTTTTCCAATAATGACAAGCATGAAAGTACCGCTACCCAATCTAGAAACATCCAACTGAGTGGTATTTTTCCCTTTCGCTACATTCCAAGGTAGTAATTGCAGGCTACGTCCGGTTAGGTCGATCACCTGTACCTGTACTTCCCCTTCCTGAGCTGCTTCGTAATTAAGATTAAGTAATTCCCTAGTTGGGTTTGGATAAACATTTAGTTCTGCTACTGCCACTTCCGTGGAAATCGTAGCTGACTCCTGTTCCATAGTTTCGCGATTAGAACCGCTTACGCAGAAATTAGTAGTCTCTGAGGAACCAAACGAACCACCTGATGCCAGTGTGCCGCTGCTACTGCTTACCGAGTACGAACCATTGCCATAAGAACAGCAGATTCCATCACCATACGAATCGAAAATAGTGAAGTCATAGCAGCCTGCCGGCAAACACTCAGAAAGCGTTAGCGAAGAACCATCTGCTTGGCTACCATAAGTACCACCCGAAGCAACTACCGTTCCATTATCATCTGTGATTTCCCAACTCGTTTCTTCTGGATAATTATCAAATGTAAAGTTAATACTGATATCGGTGCATCCACCACCACCGCCACCACCAGTGGTGCTGAGGCTCAGTGCGTCAATAGCCATATCGCCCTGCCAAGTTGTACCAGTTACCCCATTAAAGCGAAGCTCAATACTTCCTCCGGTGTAAGCACTCAGGTCGACATCTTCTGTAAACCAGCTATTTCCTTGATTGCCGGAGCGAGACCAAATTGATGTCCAGCTACTTCCGCCATCATCACTTACTTCCAGATCAAGACTACCCATTGCTGCTGCACCATACATGTGGTATGCAAAAGAGAAGGTAGCTGAGCTTTCGCCAGATAGGTCAATACATGGCCCGTTGAGAATAGCTCGTTTGGTAGAGTAATTAGGGGAAGAGGCTTCCATGTAAGCGTAAGTGCTTCCTGCAAATGCAGAAGATGGCCCTGTATTGCTTGAAGGTGTACCTCCGGAGCGACGAGTCCAGTCGAAATCATCGCCTGATGATTGTGACCAGCTACCAAAGCTACTTTCAAAGCCTTCGCCATAAGGGAATGAATTGATACCACCGCTGCAAGCAGTACCTCCGCCACCACCAGTACCACCGCTGATGTTCAATTGATCAATGGCCATATCGCCCTGCCAAGTTGTGCCAGTTACACCTACAAAACGCAATTCAACGGTATTGCCACTATAACTGCTCAAATCCACATTTGCAGAGAACCAACTATTACCTTGGTTGCCACTAAGTGACCAGATGCTCGTCCAGCTTCCGCCAGATGTACGTGCTTCCAGGCTAAGGCTACCCACGCCAGAAGCAGCACCATAGATATGGTATTCAAAAGTAAAGGCTGGATTGCTCACTCCGTCTAGATCAAAGCAAGGCCCTGTCAGAATCGTTGTTTTGTTCGAATAATTAGGTGAAGAAGCTTCTACATAGGCATAAAAACTACCATCAGCAGCCGAAGATGGTCCTGTGTTGCTTGATGGCGTTCCACCAGAGTTACGTGTCCAATCAAAATCATCAGCTGTTGACTGTGTCCATGCGCCTAAACTACTATCAAAGCTTTCGCTGTATGGGAAGGTACTTACTGTATTGCTACAGCTTCCGCCACCGCCACCACCTGTAGAGCAGGCAGAAGAGTTGCCAAGGGTGCTTCTACGTGGACTATTGGCCAAAACAGCTTGCATACGAGCTTTTTGATCTACGGTAAAGATATTCATACAATCGTCGTACGAATAATCCATATAATTTTCAACCATATCTTGCTGGCCATCACAAGTCGTTTTGTTTGGACAACCACTGGCCGGGCCAGAAGCTACCGGAGTATCGTTGCAATAGTCATTTCCACAGTTGGCATCACCCCAAATGTGGCGTAAGCCAAAAAAGTGTCCTAATTCGTGGGTAAGCGTACGACCTTTATTATAAACCCCTCCTCCTGGATAAGGCGTACCTGTACTACCCACAGAAGAAGTTAATATTACAACACCATCCGTACTGGCCAAGCCTCCGTTACTGTTTAGTCCTGGCAATCCAGATTGACTTGGAAACTGAGCATAGCCCAACAATCCACCTTCTAGTTCCATGACCCAGATGTTGACATAATCATCTGGATTCCAGATTGATTGTGGTTTGATGGTATTGTCGATATAGGTGCGTGCATAAGGTGGAGACGACCAACCTTGCGCACTGCGATTGATACGATTAATACCTGGCTCTGCCATCGTACCACCAGACGGATTCACCGTTGCTGGGCAGAATTCAATTTCGGAATCTGCACCCACTGGATTGCTGTTGTCGCCGGAAGTACCTGTTGTTTTTCTGAAGTCGTAATTAAGTTGGTCAATTTGGGCATTGATGTAAGTGGCACTAATATTAGCGCCTGACCCTACAGAAGTGCCATTGTGAATGATGTGAAAAACAATTGGTACAGTCGTGACCGCACGACCATGAATGGATGCTTTGTAGGCTTCTACTTTAGGGCGAAGCCAGTTTTCAAAGTCTTCTTCGGTACCTAGCTGTGGGTAAGTTTCCCGCAGTTCTAGTTCTACCTCGTGACTCAGACAGGTGCGGGTCTGAGCTTGCAGGCTGATAAAGCCGAATAAAAATGCAAGGAGCAAAATCGGTGTCTTGCTTGTCATCATGTGCTCAATTTTTGGTAAATAAATAGATATAGTGCATACATTCCCCTCCTTTTGCTTGCGCAAAATGAAAAGGTAGTTTTTACAAACCGGGGCCTTGTGGTTGTGTAAAATGCAATACCAGCTCTGATCCGGGCAAAGGAGCAGAAAAACTAACTTGACTTATGTTGTACTGGAGCGTGTTGTTGAAAATGTTGTTATAAGTAGACGGGTGGTTACTATTGTCGCTATACTTAGAAAGTGAATAATTTGGCATAAAGGCCAAATATCCATCACATTATTAAAATGTACGCTTAAATATATGAATTTAGTTTTTTTGAAATCAAAAAATATCCAATTTTTTTTGAAGTCATACTTCGTTCGCTGCCGAAAAAAATGATATGTTACTCTGGCTCTTTTAAAACAAAATGATTGGCAACCATGAAAATAAAATCACTGCGAAGCTGGAAGGAAGATTTGGATTTGACCCGGCCTTATACTATTGCTTACCAAACGATTAGTGCGGTAGAAAATCTGTTTGTAGAAGTCGAACTAGAAAATGGCATTATTGGTATCGGAGCGGGCTCTCCTGCCAAAATGATTACAGGCGAAGATCTGGATAATAGCTTTCAAGAACTTCAGCAAAGTCTGCCAAAGCTAATTCAGGGGCAGGATATTCGGCACTTTTATATGTTGATGCATCGACTTTCCGATCATTTTGCGAAAGCACCAGCTGCTCTGGCTGCCGTTGATATTGCGTTGCACGATGCATTTACACAGATGTTGGGCGTGCCTTTGGTCTCTTTTCTGGGAAAAGCTCACGATAAACTGCCTACTTCCATCACGATTGGCATCAAATCGTTACAGGAAAGTATAGAAGAAGCCAAAGAATACAGAGATCGTGGCTTTCGGGTCATCAAACTCAAAACGGGCAATCAGGTAGATAAAGACATTGAAATTTTTCGGGAAATCAGAGCAACCGTTGGCCCTGAAATCAAAATCAGAGTGGATGCCAATCAGGGCTATGATATCATAAAGCTCAATCAATTTGTGGAAGCTACCCGATCACTAGGTCTCGAATTTATTGAACAACCACTGCCTGTCGGCAAAAAAGAACAACTCCGTACGCTGCCCGATGCACTTCGTTCTATTTGTTGTGCCGACGAAGACTTGCACAGCCCCATGCAGGCGGCACAACTTTCGGCTCGACCTCATGCCTACGGCATTTACAATATCAAATTGATGAAGTGTGGGGGTATTCACAAGGCGATCCAAATTGCCAATATTGCGCATGAAAACAAGATCGAACTCATGTGGGGCTGTATGGATGAGAGCATCGTCAGTATTGCAGCGGCGCTGCATGCTGCTTTCGCTTCGCCAGCTACGCGCTATATCGATTTAGACGGAAGTCTCGACCTGGCCAAAGACCTGGTAGAAGGGGGCTTCATATTGGAGGATGGCTTCATGCAGCTTACGCCAAATACAGGCCTGGGCGTACAGCGATTGCATCAGCAGAAAAAGTAATAATCGATCTGGTCAAGTTGGTGTTGACTAAAAAATGCTTTGATTTCTTCCTGATCCTCTGGTTTTGCGACAGCGATAATCACCTGAGCCTTTGGATGATGTTTGAGTACTTCAAAGTCTTGGAGTAAGGTGCCATGAAT
>JALEHC010000400.1 GCA_022763215.1 Saprospiraceae bacterium | reverse complement strand
TTTTTCGCGAAAGCGATGGTATATTGAAGTGCATTCAACGAGACTTCGGAGAAGTCAGTTGGAAATAATATTTTCATCATCCTTTGTATTTTTCCTCATAATGTAATTCGGAAGAGCCCCCTTTTCGGTTTTGCTCAGCCAAGGTCCACTCATCTGTAGCAGTGGTTTGCATCCACAAATTGCCTGACTTGCGGAATACCTGCACATGAAGTCCGAGCAAATCTTCAAAAGCGCTTTCCAATTCTTTTACTTTCATTTCCGGCTGTATGGTCAGTTCTTGTTGTTCATGTTTATTCCGAACTTCTTTAAGCTGTACATCCTCCTGAATTTGAGCTTTGGCCGGAGAGCCTTCTCCAACAGCGTGTTGTGAAGCGTAAAATTCTAATTTGAGGTGCGAAAACAACTGGTGAAATTCCCGTTTGATCTCGCCTATGGTTTTATCGTCTGTAATTAACATGGCATTTTTATTTAATGATGATCGTTGGAATTTGGTCATTGAGGGTAAGCAGGCGTTCCGTAACACTACCCAACAACAGCTTTTCCACTTTTGAATGACCTTTTGCCCCGATTATAACGAGGTCTGATTTATTGTCTTTCGCAAAATCATAGATATAGTTAGCAATACCTGGCATCATTTTTTCAACCAAATCCAGCTTAATAGCTTCAGTGGTACCCAAGTATTTTTCGGTAAATCTCTTGAACGCTGTACCGCGATCAGATTCTACCATTTCCTTAAACTGTTTGTGTCCTTTTTGAATGCTGTACACATTGACATCTGGCATTTCATAGACATTGATACAGTGAATTTCTGGCTTTGAATCACTTTGCTGGGCAATCGCATAAGCGGTTTGCAGCGCTTTTCCCGAAAGGGGAGAGAAGTCGATAGGAACCAATATTTTCTTGAGTTGGGCTTTCGCCTGATCCGGAACAATTAGGGCATTGCTATCCGTTTTGCTGGCTAATTTCCGCGCCATGATACCATGTCGACTACTGCCGCTGGATTGACCAATGACGTTGAGGTCTGGATTAACTTTTTCGCTGACGGCCAGCATTTCTTCTAAAGGATTACCCTCTCGGATCTCAAAAGAGCAGTTGCCTTTTTCGGATACATCAAAAAAGTTTTCGACTGCTTCTTTCATTTCTTTATGAACGGCCTCGTTGAGAGCAACCAAATTTCGGAAGCCGGCGCGTTGGCCATCTACAAAGGCGTGAAAGGCATCAAATTGTGGTATAACGTGTACAAAGTCGATAGATTTAAAAGGAACCTGCGACTGGAAAAAATTGAGATAAGGAAGAAGATTCGCCTGTTTTTCCAGAAGCTTTAATGCGACTACGGCTTTCTGAATTTCAAACATTCCCTCTTTTCCTTTCTGCATAGGTGACGTTTCTGATTTCATCATCTTTTTGGCTTTTTTGAACAATATATAAGCTGTGAAAGCCTAATGTATTGATTTTTAAAAGGCTATAAAGATGATATTTGTCACCCCTGCTTATTGCAGCAGGCAGGATGTTAGAATGGAGACCTTTATACAGACCAGCGAGCGACCGCTGTGACGTGCTGATCGGTGAATTCTTCCTTGAGGTATTTGTAATAGCCGGTAACGGCTATCATGGCGGCATTGTCGGTACAATATTCAAATCGGGGGATATAGGTATTCCAGCCGAGTTCGCGGCCTGTTTCTTCTACTGCTTTGCGCAAACCACTATTGGCAGAGACGCCACCGGCGATGGCAATTTCCTTTATTCCCGTTTGTTCACTGGCCATTTTTAGCTTATTCATGAGAATGCTAACGATGCGATCTTGAACCGAACGGGCGATATCGTGTTTATTTTCTTCGATAAAGTTCGGATTCGTTTTGAGTTCCTTTTTCAGGAAATACAAAATGGATGTCTTAAGTCCGCTGAAGCTAAAATCAAGGGCTTCAATTTTTGGTTCTGGGAAAGAGAAGCGGGCACTTCCGGCTTTCGCCAAACGATCAATCACAGGGCCAGCAGGGTAGGGTAGGCCGAGCAATTTACCGGTCTTGTCAAAAGCTTCTCCGGCTGCATCGTCTATGGTCGCACCGATCACTTCCATATCCAGATAGTCTTTGACCAAAACAATTTGGGTATGGCCACCAGAAACGGTCAGGCATAAAAACGGAAATTTGGGTTTGGGGGCTTCCGCAAAATGAGCCAAAACATGCGCCTGCATGTGATTCACTTCGATCATCGGAATATCAAGGCTCAAGGCAAGGCCTTTGGCAAAAGAAACCCCCACAAGCAAGCTCCCAATGAGGCCGGGGCCGCGAGTGAAAGCGATGGCATCGAGGTCGGAAGTCTGAATATCAGCTTGTCGAATTGCTTCGTGAACTACGGGTACGATATTCTCTTGATGGGCGCGGGAAGCGACTTCCGGCACCACACCGCCATATTTTTCGTGTACATCCTGATTGGCTGTACAATTGCTGAGGATGTGGCCATCCTGAAATACAGCAGCGGAAGTATCATCACAAGAAGATTCGATTGCAAGAATTGTCAGACTCATACACCAAAATGATCGCAGCTTGCATCTGTAAAGATGGAAAAGCTTGCTTTTGAATAAAATTTATAAATTAGTCGCAAAAATACATTTTTAACGGATCAAAGCAATCGGAAGTTTTAGCTTTTGCCTTTTTAGGCGAATTTGTTGGGCTTTCAGGCGTTTCATTGAGATATAAAATTGCGAGTCGTTTATTTGATTTGAATAAAAAATAGTATTATTGCATCAAAACAAACCGAAAAATGAGATTAGTAATCAACCTGATTTTAGCATTAGCTGCAGCTGGTCTAGTATATGTTTTGATAAGCACCATTCAAGAACCTATCGCTTTCAAAGCCGTAAAAGAAAAGCGTGAGCAGGCGGTTGTTGATAAATTGATGACCATTCGTACTGCACAGGAAGCTTTCCGTTCTATTAAAGGTGGGTTTGCGCCAAGTTTTGACTCTTTGTCAAAGGTGCTTTCTTCAGACAGCTTCGCCATCGTAAAAATTATTGGTGACCCGGATGATCCTAACTTTACAGGTGAGATCACTTATGATACTGCTTACTCTCCTGCTTTGGATTCTATGCGTGCACTAGGTATTAACCTGGATTCTTTGAGATATGTACCTTACACTAAAGGTGGTACGTTTGACATTCAGGCAGACACCATTACTTACCAAAGTACAACTGTACCTGTCGTAGAGGTAGGGGTTCGCAGAAAAGCATTTATGGGCAAATATGGCGATAAGCGTTTTGCACGTTACGATGCAAAATACAATCCTAACTCACCAATCAAGTTTGGAGATATGAATACACCAAACCTTGCTGGAAATTGGGAAAGATAAAAAATCAAGTCATAGAAGCTACTTACGCTAAAAAAGATAGCGTTACTCAGAAACTGTCCATCCTGTTTGGGATGGACAGTTTTGCATATATTGTCTCAAGTGAGCAGGGAATGCCTTTACTCATTAAAGACTTTGAGCTGGAAAAAAACAATAAAAGTAGTTTATTGACGGAGTTTCAGCAAATTATGGAGGAAGATCGCCCGCTGAGTCTTCCTTATCGCAAAATCCGACTAGCTTATGTAAGCGGATTATCTACTATGGTTCCTGGTCGACTTTATCAGGAGCAGGAGCGTGCTCAATACCTGCAACAACTTACCGAAATTGAAGAGGAGTACTTATTTTTAGCGGATCACCTAAGTCCGGTAGATGCACAAAATGTTTATGCCATCGAACAATCCTTGGCTAATTTCATCCAGTCTTCTTATCCCGGTGCTCCTATCCGCCATATCAATTCTGTTTTATATCAGTGTTATTACGAGTTGGCAAAATCCATCTCGGAAAGTGTATTTGTAAATGTACGGGATCGCGGGCTGCAAGTTTTTTATTTCCGAGAAGGACAACTGGTCTTTACCAATACGTTCGAATATCAAGCCTCCAGAGATTTTATTTACTATGTGATGTTGGTCTTTGATCAGTTTGAATTGGATAATAAATCCGTTCCAGTTTACCTAAGTGGACAAATTGTAGATCAGTCAGAGATTTACCGTCTTCTTTTCCGCTATGTAAAGCATGTTCATTTCATCGAAAGATTAGCTGCTTACCAGTACGGAGCAAAGCTCAAAGAGGCTCCAATTCACTTCTATCTTGATTTATTGGCTTTAGCCAATTATCAGCTTTAATTTTTTGACTTTTCTGTTCTGTTCCTTTTCACTTTCGTGAAATGGGAAGCTGTGTACTATTTTGCGAAAGCATAGCAACAAGCCTAAGACGTGTTTTGGCTAGCTTGTCTGCCTTCACGCCATTCAGCGGACAGCTTCGGCAAATGCAATAGCCTGGATAGCAAAATAAGAAAAGCCTTCCCTGAACGAATCAGAGAAGGCTTTCTTTGTGAAAGACTATGTTAGTCTTTACGATTTATTGGCCTTAGACAATGCTTTAGAGAAGCCTTGTCCTGACTTTTTCACTTCTTTCGGTGTGAATTCATTACTCAAATCAGACATGATTGGTGTTGCAACGAAAACAGAAGAATAGGTACCCACAACGATACCAACTACCAGTGCGAAAGAGAAACCTTTCAAGCTGGAACCACCGAACAAGAACAAGATCAATACCACAAACAAAGTTGTCAAAGAGGTAATCACTGTACGGCTAATGGTACTATTGATCGCCATATTAACCACTTCTTCTTTGCTCTTTTTCGTATAGATATTGGTAAACTCGCGGATACGGTCAAATACAACCACAGTATCGTTGATCGAGTAACCGATAACGGTAAGGATTGCACCGATGAAAGCTTGGTCAATCTCCAAAGAGAATGGCAAGATACCATGGCCGATAGAGAAAATACCCAATACAATCAACGTATCGTGGAACAAAGCTGCAACGGCACCCATACTGTACTGCCACTTGCTGAATCGGATGAAGATGTACAAGAAGATCAGCAATAAAGAGAAGATGGTTGCGTAATAAGCACTGGTCTTGATATCATCGGCAATGGTTGGTCCAACCTGAGTAGAACTAGATACGTGTGTACCTTTTCCATCTGGTGCTTTAAAGTTATTAATGTCAAGTGAACCACCAACTGCTGCATTTGCACCTGCGAATAATTGCTGCATCACTCGCTCTGAAGCATCTTCAGAGTCGTCATCGATCAGGTAATCAGTTACGACATTGTAGGTATTTCTGGTATCTACCGCCTTTACAATAGGGGAATTACCTTCAAATGCAGTTGTCAATTCCGCTCTTAGCGTTTCAACATCTACATCTTCCTGGAACTCTACATTATAGGAGTAACCCCCTTTAAAGTCTACGCCCAGCTCGAAACCACGAGTAAAGAAAGATCCCAAACCAGCTAGGATGATAGCACCTGAAATGATATAAGCCATGCGGCGCTTACCCAACCAGTCGATATTCAAATTAGCAAATGCATTCTTAGAGAATGATGTATTGAAGCTGATTGCTCTGTCTTTAGAAGTCCACCAGTCGATGATCATACGACCAACCAAAACGGCAGTAAACAAAGAAGAAAGCACACCAATAATCAAAACAACAGCGAAACCTTTAATTGGTCCCAAACCAAAGTATACCAAGACGAATGCAGTCAGGATAGTTGTAACGTTGGCATCGATGATGGCAGAGTAGGAGTTCTTAAAACCATCAGCAATAGCAGCACGCGTTGACTTTCCATCCCGTAATTCTTCTCGAATACGCTCGTAGATGATCACGTTGGCATCCACGGCCATACCAATGGTCAGTACGATACCTGCAATACCAGGCAATGTCAATACTGTACCATAAGAAGCCAATGCACCAAAGATGAAGAACAGGTTCAACAATAGCGCAATGATAGAAACGATACCACCACCGCCATAGTAGAATACCATGAACGCAAATACAAGCACAAAACCAATCAACAAGGCATTGATACTTCGGCTGATATTTTCAGCACCTAATGAAGGACCTACCAATGATTCCTGAATGATTTTTGTTTCGGCTGGCAATTTACCTACCTGTAGGATGTTTGAAAGGTCTTTACCTTCCTGAATCGTAAATGAACCAGTAATTTGAGAATCACCAGATAGGATCGGGTTGATTACTCGTGGTGCAGAAACGACTTCGTCATCCAGCAAGATGGCAATTTCACGGTTATTGTCCTGTGCATTCTGCGTAGTCATCTGACCCCAGATTTTTGCACCGGTATTATCCATTTTCAGAGAAATAGCTACTTCGTTTGTTTGAGGATCTGGCTGAGCAGATGCATCGACGATATGATCGCCGGTTAGTGGTGCTTCAACACTACCACGTTCCTGACGGATACCGTACATTTCGTATTCATCTGTCAATTCACCTGATTCAATATCCTTGATAGGATCTTTTGACCAGCGAAGAACCATATCTCTTGGGAACAAAGAAGCAATATCCGGACGAGCCAAAAGAGAGTCGATGTATTTGCGCTGATTTTTACGCGCAGTACCCATTACAGCAAGTCCTCTTGCACCTGTTGAGTTTAGGTTAAATACATCAAACAATGGGCCTTGTGTAAGGCTTGGCTGAGCCGGAAGCGTATCGATACGTACAATTTCACCAGGAATTTCGTTACCTGTTGAATCTGTCGCAAAGATAGTATCCAACATCACCTCAGAAGAAGTATTATCCTCAACAGATAGCACTTTCTTCAAACGGTCGTTAGCGTCGATGAACGCAGTAGTAACACCTGCATCGTTGATTCGGTAAACGTTCCAGAATTCCAATTTTGCGGCAGCTGAAAGGAAGCTACGAGCACGTTCTGGGTTATCGATACCTGGCAATTCAACGATAATCAAGTCGCGACTTTCGTCCAATGATACATTAGGCTGGGTAACCCCCAATTTGTCAATACGTTCCTTAAGTAGTTTATAAGTAAGGTCTACTGTTTCATCTGCTTTTTCGCGAATGATACGAACCACCTCACCATCTGAAGTTTCGTAGTTGATTTGATCTCTTAATGCTTCATTACGAGCAAAAATAGGTGCTAGACGCTGGTCATCAGTGGCTAGTTCCTGGAATGCATCAGCAAAAAGAGTAACATAGTCTGCTTGTGCGGATTTCTGTGCTTCGGAGGCTTTCGTTAACGCTTCATTGAAAGTTGGATCTTTACTACTATTGGCCAAAGCATAAATAAAATCACGCAAATCTACTTGCAATACCACACTCATACCTCCCTTCAAATCCAGACCTAGAGCCAGCTGCTGAGACTTCAGCTCCTGGTAGGTGTAGGACTTCAGATAAGGGATCTTGAACACATTCTCGGTGCTCATTGAGTCTAAATAAGCCGTTCGGGCTTCTTTGAAAGCATCATTCCTCTGCTCTTCCGGGTAATTCGCTGCTCGTGCTTCCGCATATTCTTCAGCATTCTTTTCTACCTTTTGAGTCGGTAGCAGAAACAAGTACTGAATCAGCGTCACGATTGTCATTACCACAAGGAAGAACCTAACAATTCCTTTACCTTGCATAACAATGAAAACTTTTGCGGGGAATATTCCCCAATTGATTAAAAAAAGCGTTAAAAAATTTAGTAATAAAGAACTCCTGATTAAAAAACTGGCCAAATATACGCCTTTTCCGCTATTTTCTAAGCCTTTCTTCCATCTTGTTCCAACTATTTACTGGCTGTATGTGTTAAAGCCTTTATTTCTTATTTTTCAAGTCCGCAAAAAATATCTGATAAGCCCGTTTTACTACCTCAATCACCCATTTTAGGAGTTATCAGGCGCATGGCCAAACGGGTTTATGTAATTTTGTAAAACGATTGATTTGGTTCTAACACAAAAACACACCGCATAATTATGGGCTTATTTTCATTTTTGAAGGATGTAGGAGAGCAGATCTTTGAGCAAATGGACCAGCAGCCAAAGAAAAATCCAACGACTAAAAAGGATTTACCCAAACCAGAAGTTTCTGCCGAAGAGCAGTACCGCCAAAAAATCCAGCTTTTGACGAAAGTCATAAAAAAACTGGGCATTCAGATAAAAGACCTCGACCTGTCTATGCAAGGCACTACCGTAGTGGTATCCGGAGAAGTGCAAGAACAGGAAGAACGCGAAAAAATAATTCTGGCACTCGGAAATGTTGCAGGTGTGTCGGCTGTTGATGATCGCATCATGGTCAATACACCACAACCCAAACCCGAAGCCACTTTCTACGAAGTAAAAAAAGGCGATAGCCTTTCCAAAATTGCGAAAGCTCAATACGGCGATCCCATGAAGTATAAAATCATTTTTGAAGCTAATCAGCCGATGTTGAGCAATCCGGATTTGATTTATCCGGGACAAATTCTTCGGATTCCTCCGGAGAAATAATTGCTATACCAATAAAAAATAGCCCGAAGCGAACGCGCCACGCTTCTTCACATTGGCCAACTGTTCCGTATCCTGCGGATCAATTGGCCTTTTTTTATGCCTCCTTGTGAACTTCTCGCCAATGACTGGGTTACAGCTGTATCTACAAACAAGCACTTCGTTGTAACAACTCACCTCAAAACAAAACAACTACCAGCTGTCATCTATTCGCAGGCTTGAAAGCAGTTTCCTGTTTTTGAGTGTTCTAAACCACCAGCTTTATGAAATCACAGCAGCTGAAGTACAATGGAAAACGAGCCAGTATTACCAAAACCATCATTGGTCTATTGATCGGAATTACCTTGCTGAATGCTTTTTCCAAATTTATGGATTATCAATTGCTACAACAAAAGACTATTGATTTGCAACAGTTGGGAGCCAATGATCTACAAAATTGGCTTTTAGGGAATACCTATTTCTTGGGGTTGTTGCTACTGACTTATTTTTTTGTGAGTTGGTTTCGTAGAGCCTACCACAATTTACATTTGTTGGGTGCGGAATTAAGTTTTGATGAACGTTGGGCAACCTGGAGTTGGTTTGTTCCGGTACTCAATTTATTTCGCCCTTACAAGATTATGGAAGAGATCTGGGAGCAATCCGCAAAATTGTCGCGGCATCAAAGAGTCAATTATTGGCTTTTGGGAGCTTGGTGGGCATCTTTTTTGGTTTCTTATCTATTGAGCCACTTTTCTTCTCAGCTAATGCTGAAAGCCCAAAACATTCGAGGCGTCCATCTATCTAATTTGCTGGAAATTTTTGCCGATCTCAGTGCTATACCGGGTATGGTGCTGCTCTTTTTGCTCATTCACCGGATCAGTAAACTAGAGGAAAAACTCATTCGCATTTATCATCGGCCACAACTGGAAGCGCATTTGCTGAAAGGCGCTGCCTGAGCTTAGCGAACCCCTTTCGGCAAATGCAGCGTGTAACTTATTGTGCAATTTTTACAATATCTTTTACCGGTATCTGGCGTGCATGTTTTACGATATCGTCCTGATCTTCTATTCCCTCAAATTCAAGGGTCAATAAAGACTGGCTAAATGGAATTTGTACATTAAAAGCCACTGGATCACTATTTTCAACTTGTTCAATTATGGCTTTATAACCTTCAATCCGAACGACTTTTTTGCCCGACATTCTGGCTACAAAAGAATTGTTCAGGAACGCATTTAACGAACTCAGTAGGGGAGAGTCACTAACGAGTGTTACTTTTAATTGCTGACTCTGATCGTCGTTTTGATAGTATCGATCAATAAAAATACCTGCGAAACCCATCGCATTTCCCACATAAGCATCCTCTTCTGTATTGGCTTGCATATTTCCAATTTCAGTGGGCAACATGGCCAATATTTCTTTGCTAATCAGAATATCGAGTTCGCTTAAAGCTTGTTGCAATTCAAAGCGAGCATCTTGTACATTACCATCGGCATGAGCTGTTTTGGCTTGCGCCAAATGCGTCGCTACCGCTTCCTGCCCCCACCCGAAGCATGGAAGAAGGAAGAAAAGAAAGTATATATATCTAGTCATGATTTATGTCTTTTGAATAAAAAATTAGAAAAACGAGCTGGGTTACTGTTCGCCCAATAGCATTTTTATGTTGTTGAGGTCAAATTCATTGGCAGCAGAAATGAGCACATTTTCATCCGAGCAATTGAGTGCCGCCAATAGAAAAATTGAGCCTTGCCCCAGCGGCACACCGAGCTCATATTTATTATCGCCATCAAAAGTGATGACTCCTTTCATGCCTTGTATGGTTATCGTTTTATGCTCTCCTTCATTCGAGCTATAACTTCCGGTCAAATAGCCATTATAAAAAGCCAGCATAGTCGAATTATTTACGATACTGGCTTTGATATCGCGTACATCATCCTGATATTTTCTGGCGATAACCAGTCCGATAAACCCAATTCCGTTACTGACAACTTCGTCCTGTTCTTCTGTGTAAGGCATCTGGCCACCATCAAGTGAAGTAGGCATATTTTCCAGTATTTGGTAGCCAATTTCGAGTTCAACACCAGTTAAAGCTTCCTTGATTTCATTGCGCAATGCCGAATAATTTTTGGCTTCCAGCGAAGCATTGGCATTATCGATCGCCATTTGTACATCCGGTGGGGCGAGTTTCTTGCCTTTTACTTTAGTTTTATTATTGGAAGATGTGGTTTCGGAAGGTTCTTCTTCCTTTTTTTCTTCCTTGCCAAGGATCATGTCCTCAGCCTTTTTTCGGAGTTTGTCAAAAATCTGTGCCTGACTATCCACTGGATGGATTAGGACGAGCAAAGCTGCTACTCCCAAGGCTTTGTATAACACTTTCATAAAATCGGATTTTGGTAAAAAATTAGTTGTTCACCTATCTGCTAAAAGTTATTGAAAATTCAAAGATTAGCCAATTTTCTAAACTCTTGTTTCAGTCGTTAATTTTGATACTTTGATTTTTAAATTTACTGTTTTGTTATGTTATTTTACTCATTCATTATTTTCTTTCTTAGCTTTCGCTAAATGAAAGACCTTATAAAAATCACTTAACACAGAAGATCAAGTTGCATAAAATCCAGTACAAACTTTGCTTACAGATCGTTAACAACATTTTTGGCTTGACCTCTGAGGAAAGAGCAGACATTTTCTGCAATCAGTTCCATCATGCGTTGACGAGAAGCCAGTGATGCCCAAGCATTATGCGGTGTAATCCAGCAATTTGGAACACCAACCAAAGGATGGTCCTTGCGGGGTGGTTCACTGGAAAGAACATCCAAGCCGGCACCAGCCAAATGGCCTGATTCAAGTGCCATTTTCAGGTCTTTTTCGACTATGAGTGGCCCTCGGGCCGTATTGATGAGGTAGGCTCCGGGTTTCATGCGATTTAGCATGTCGGCGTTCACAATACCTTGATTATTTTTATTGAGCGGAGCATGCAAACTAACCACATCGCTTTCGCTAAATAATTCCTCCAATGCTACAAAACGGACCCCAGGCATGGCATCCCGTTGGGGATGTTTGTGGGTAGCGATTACTTGCATGCCCATTGCCTGAGCAATGCGGGCAACTTGTTGACCAATACGGCCAAAACCATAAATGCCCATTACTTTATCTTGTAATTCGATCAAGGTAGACAAGTGATAAGAAAAGTCACGGGAAGCTGCCCATTCGCCAGTTTCCACACTGCGATGGTGAGCCGCAACGGCATTCGTCATTTCGAGTAGCAGGGCAAAAACGTGTTGCGCTACCGAATAAGTGCTGTAACCCGCCACATTACAAACTGGAATACCTCGGTTTTTGGCGGCAGCCAGATCGACATTGTTATAACCTGTTGCAGTAACACAAATGCACTGCAAATCAGGACATTGGTCAATGATTTCTTTGCTGATGATGGCTTTGTTGGGGAGCAGTATATCCGCTTTTTGTGCTCGTTCCAAAATAACTTCAGGCGCGGAGTATTCATAAACTTGCAGTTGGCCCAGTGCACGCAACTTATTCCAACTCAAATCTCCGGGATTAAGGGTGTAGCCATCTAAAACTACAAGACGGGGTCTGTTTTTAGCCATTTTGTTCTTATTTTTGAAACGAGTGACGCGGCGATACCGTCCGTCAAAATAGGATCGAAAGATACTATTTTCAGCAATTATTCATCTTTTAAACATAAGAACTTGGAAAAGTTTATTGATCGCTGGCCTATGGTCATTCTGCTTTGCCTGACACTAGGACTCGCCCCTTACTATCCAGAACCACATATCTGGGGAAAAATTAAATGGATTTGGGGTGGAGCCAGAGGTATGGGGGCCATCGACTGGTTTGATTTTGTACTCCATGGTTTTCCATGGATTCTATTAATTCGCTTGATCAACAAAAGTTTTACAGACAGCTTTAAATCGTAACCTTGAAGAAAAAAATAACTGGCCTCCATGAATTGTACGCTTCGGATTCCGCGAAAGCGGACGAATTATTGTGGGGACGTACGCATGGAGCGACCAACAGAAGAGGATTTCTCAAAAAAAGTGCCCTGACTGCCATGAGCATGGCCTTGGGGGCAGAAATGGTATATGCGGCTTTTTTCCCGGAAGGGATGATACCTGCCGCCTTGGCACACTCAGAAGAAAGCTTTGCCCTGCCGGGCAAAAATGCCAATTTGGTTGTACTCAATGATCGACCAATCAATGCCGAAACGCCTCCACATTTACTGGACGATAAACTTACGCCCGGCGACTTGTTTTTTGTTCGTAATAACGGCATCCCACCAGAGCAAAAAGATATTGATCCAACGACTTGGACGTTGGAAATCGGTGGGGAGTCCGCCCGTACCAAAAAAGTGTACACCTTAGCTGAGCTAAAGCAACGCTTTACGCCATATACGTATCAACTAACGCTGGAATGTGGCGGAAACGGCCGTAAAGAATTCAATCCGCCCGCCAAAGGCAATCAATGGTCAACTGGTGCAGTTGGTTGCGCAGCGTTCACAGGTGTTCGGCTACGGGATGTACTTAATGACGCAGGAGTGCAATCAGATGCGGTCTATATCGGGTATTATGGTAAAGACAGCCACCTGAGTGGAGACCCTGCAAAGCAGGCTATCTCAAGAGGAGTACCAATCGAAAAGGCTATGCAAGACGAATCGCTTATCGCCTGGAACATGAATGGTCAGCCTTTGCCTTACCTCAATGGATACCCACTCCGCCTGGTATTTGGTGGTTGGCCTGCCTCCACTTCCGGGAAGTGGTTGTCGAAAATAGTCATCCGCAATCAGGTGCACGATGGCGCCAAGATGAAAGCGCCTTCCTATCGGGTGCCTTGCAATCCAGTTGCTCCCGGAACAAAAGTAGCAGATGAAGATATGTGCATTATAGAGTCGATGCCTGTCAAATCACTCATTACTTATCCTAAGAGCGGAGCAACTATTCGCCTTGATCAAGAATTGCCGATCAGAGGGCATGCTTGGGCGGGAGAGCGGAAGGTACAGCAAGTAGCTTATTCTGTTGATTTTGGCGCAAGCTGGCAAAATTGTGTGCTGGAGGCACCTGCCAATCGACTGGCATGGCAGCACTTTCGTGCAAAAATCAAGTTCCCCAAAAAGGGATATTACGAAGTTTGGGCGAAAGCCACAGATGAAGTAGGTATCAGTCAGCCGATGTTATTACCGGGCTGGAATCCAAAAGGATACCTCAATAATGCCTGTCATCGCATTGCCATAAAAGTTGTATGATGGAAAATAAGCAGAACGATCGTCAATTGCTGGACAGTTTGTACCGAAGTTTGGTATTTCTGCTCAACTTCTTTGTTGTCATTGTCGTATGTATATTATCGTATTTTTTGTTTGGTGATCATATCGCGGAATGGATGAAACCGCGTGCTAAAACAGTGGTAGCTTCTACTTCAAAGCCTGAATCTGCGACCGAAGATCGAGTAGAGAATGGAAAAGATTTGATGAGCGGACTGATTGCCGCAAGTGGCTATAAAACGGTGCGCAGTAATTGTACTGCTTGTCATTCTGCCCAGCTAATTACACAAAATCGCGCTAGTCGTGATGGCTGGAAAGCGATGATTAAATGGATGCAAGCAACCCAGGGGCTTTGGGATCTTGGCGAAAATGAAGCCATAATACTTGATTATCTGGCTGCAAATTATGCACCACAAGAGGTCGGCCGCAGAGCACCATTGGAAGAAGTCGAATATTATATTTTGGAGTTGGAGTGATCTTGTTCACAAATAAAGCCTGTAAAAGTCCGTAATTTTCTTGCTTGGAAAACCTGTATTGGTTGGATCAAAAACAGTATAGTAAATGAATTATTGGAATACATTTTTAAATGCTTATCAGGGGTATGCCCGGTATTTGTGGCATGAAGTTACTCATCCGGATTGGGGTAATTATTTCTACTGGTTGTTATTGGTTTCAGCTTTCTTTTTTGCCTTGGAGTTGCTCGCGCCGTGGCGCAGAAATCAGTCCAAATTTAGAAAAGACTTCTGGTTGGACTTCTTTTATATGTTTTTCAATTTCTTTTTGTTTTCATTGATTATTTATGCGGCAGCCTCACAAGTGGTCGTACAATTTTTTAACCAGATCATTCTATCGGTTTCCGGTTTTGATTTGCAGGCTTCCAATCCGATGCGCACTTGGCCAATGTGGGCTATTTTGTTGACGGGTTTTGTCGTTCGTGATTTTGTGCAGTGGTGGGTACATCGCTTATTACATAGCGTTGATTTTTTGTGGGAATTTCACAAAGTGCATCACTCGGTGGAGCAAATGGGATTTGCGGCGCATTTGCGTTTTCACTGGATGGAAACAGTCGTTTATCGTACCATCGAGTACATCCCCTTAGCTTTGTTAGGTATTGGCTTATATGATTTCTTCATCATCCATATCTTCACTTTGGCAGTTGGCCATTACAACCACTCCAATTTTGTCGCACCGGGCTGGTTGACAGGAGGTATTGTAGGTAGTTTGGTAGGTATTATATTTGCAGCTGGCTTGTTTGATGTACAAGTTTTTGGGTCTTTATCTTTGCTTTCGCAAATAGGCGTTATTCTTTCTTTTGCTGGAGCGGGCGCTCTGATCTTGGGGCCGGTAATGAAAATTTTATTCAATTCACCGGAGATGCATATCTGGCATCATTCGTATGAATTGCCAGACAGCCATCCCAATGGCATTAATTTTGGTTTGACGCTCGCAATTTGGGATTATATCTTCGGAACGGCACATATACCACATTCTGGAAGGGACATTAAACTTGGTTTTCCAGGTATGGAAGAATTTCCGGAAGACTTTGTAGGGCAAAATACACATGGCTTTGCAGCCAAAAAATGATAAAATGAAAGCTCCGATTCGGGGCTTTTCTTTTTGAAGTAGTCTTTTTTCATCATCTTTGTCTCGCTTAACAACAATTGAGCGTTGCTGACCGCCATCACCCTTATGATGGGAAGGTACAAGTCTAATAACCTCAGGAGATTAATAGCTTGATGAAAACGGAATACCAACCAACACATATTTTTTCTGACAAATCAATAGCCGTTCTGCCATTTGTGAATATGAGTGCAGATTCGGAAAATGAATACTTTAGTGATGGTATCACCGAAGAAATCATCAATGCACTTACCCGAGTGCGGGGGCTAAAAGTAATTGCTCGTACTTCTTCCTTTGCTTTCAAAAATAAACAAGTGGATATTCGAATCATCGGAAATGAATTGAATGTCAATACTTTATTGGAAGGAAGTGTCCGCAGATTCAAAAATCGGGTTCGAATTACCGCTCAGTTGGTCCGAACGGATAATGGTACTCATCTGTGGTCACAGAATTTTGATCGCGAATTGGATGACATTTTCGCGGTACAGGATGAAATTAGTTTGCTGGTAGCTGATCAGGTTCGGGAGCATTTTGGCCATCTCGAAATTCAAGATCATCTAATTGATGCCCCCACCGATAATCTGGAAGCCTATCAATTATATCTGAAAGCTCGTTATCATCATCTTAAGTGGAATTCTGACGGAATTAGCAATGCCATCCGCTTATATCAGGAATGTATTGAACAAGCTCCTGAATTTGCATGGCCATATTTCGGTTTGGGTTATTGCTTTGCTATGCGAGGCTCGTGGCGACCTAACGAAAAGGTATTGCAGAAAGCAGCTCAAATACTGGACAAAGGCTTCGCCTTGGACAGCGAAAACCATCTGGGCTATTTTGCGAAAGCAACCTTATATTTCTGGGGGTATTGGGATTTCGCGAAAGCGATACCCTTATTTGAAAAAGCCATAGAACTCAATCCTGCTCATACCGAATCGGAAGAGGGCCTAATCGAATTGTATACGGCACTCGGGCAGTTTGATAAAGCTCAGCAGCATTGTCAGAATATACTGTATGTCAATCCATTGTCGCACAATCATTACTTCACACTCGGCAATATCCACTACCTTTCGGAAAACTTTAAACAGGCACTCGACTGCTTGGAGTCTGCCCTGCGCATTGATCCGAATTTTACCCACGCAATTACCAAAAAACAGTTGTGCCTTCTCTTTTTGAATGATTACCAACAACTAGATCGCTATCTGGCCGAACAGCCTTTGACAGAACGTCCACAGGTTTGTCGAGCCCTTTACCAACTAATGCATGAACAACATCCGGCACTTGACCAAAAGTGGATCGAATTGGAGCAAGAAAAAGCACCTGAAGTAAGCTTGGTGACTTGGGAATTGTTTTTGCATGTACAAATGGAGCATGAACAGCTGGCCATGGATTTGCTGGAAACAGCGATCAAAAAGAAAACGGGGCAGTACATCAATTTTCAATACGAACCACTTTACAAACCACTGCGAAAACATAAACGATTTCAGAAGCTGGTAAAAACAGTATTTGGTAAAATGGGGATCGATCATGCACCAACAAGGCCGCTTCCATCGAATTCGACAAGAGCGGTATTTACTGAAGAAGAGCAACAAAACTACCTGAATACCATCGAAAAAGTATTCGAAACCGAAAAACCTTACCTCAATACCAATTTAAGTCTGCGCGACCTGGCCGAAAAAATTGATCTCCATCCAAATAAACTGTCCTTTTTGCTCAATGAAGCCAATGGTACCAACTTTAATGAGTTTGTCAATTCTTACCGCTTAGCGGCCTTCAAACAAAAAGCCCTGCAACCCGAAAACAGCCACCTGACTATTTTAGGACTCGCCTATGAAAGTGGCTTCAATTCAAAAACAGTATTCAATACTTTCTTTAAAAAACAGGAAGGCGTAACACCCAGAAAGTGGTTGACTGCAAGAAAGTCCTGATTGTCACAATAAAGTTCTGATTTTCATTTCCTGGTTCGCAATTATCATTACGTACGATTTGAGTGAGTGCTTGTCGCATCTTTGTATCGTCAGTTGCAATATATGTAACGGCTGATTTTCAAACAAAAAACAATCTTTATCAATCACTCAAAAAACGTATTAAAATGAAATTATTAAAGACCACATTATTAACGACCCTTAGTTTTTTCCTTTTTTCTAGCCTAATGGCACAGAATGTATCTATTGGCTTGCGAACCGGAGCTACTTACTTTAAAGTGCGCAATAGTCTGATCGAAGAGGAGGCTGAATATTCCCTTGGACTAAACGTGGCTATCCCAGTGGAAATCAAGTTTAACGAGTACTTGGCACTTCAGCCTGAGCTTCATTTTACTCAAAAAGGAGTACTATTTGAAGATCAAGTAGAAGGGGAGAAGCGTACCTTGGATTTTAAAACTAATTTTATCGAAATTCCGGTTCTATTCAAGATGAGTTATGGCCCAGGCAAGCTACGTGCTAATGCTTTTCTGGGAACAAGTGCCAATTATGCTATTAACCGATATGTCGTACAAAAAATCGGTGATGATCGCGATCGCGAGAATATTGACTTTGTAAATGAAGGCAATGTACAAGACGCTCGCTGGGAATTTAGTGCCTTGGGTGGTGTGGGCCTTTCAATGAAAGCCGGACCGGGAAATATCGTCTTGGATGCTCGCTACAGTATTGGTGTAACAGATGATTCTGAGTTTGAAGGCGAACGTCCGAAAAACTGGAAAACTTCAACCAATCGTGGTTGTACCTTGTCGCTTGGATATACGATTCCTCTGAAATAAAACAGACCCCCAAACCAAAGAAAACAAGGCTTTTTTTAAGAACTGCCCGGCCAAACGGAGTCGGGCAGTCCAATCTAGAAATTACCCGACAACTTTTTTATGAAACATTTATCTCCAAAATCTCAGGCTAGAATAGCAGGGGTATTATACCTACTCGTAATTGT
>JALEHC010000399.1 GCA_022763215.1 Saprospiraceae bacterium | reverse complement strand
TAGCCTTTGCTATGACCTATTTGATCATTGGTTTATTAATACATCAAGGTTGGCCGAGCATCTGGAAAGCTGGCCTGGTATTTTTAGCGGTATTGAGCTTGGTATTTTGGTTTGATGTCAGCAGAGCTGTGCGATTGCTAACTTTCGTAACGGAGCTATTTTCAAGACCTGCGCTATTTCATTCAGGCCCGCCCGAACTGCTACTGTATGCGTATGTATATGCCCTGCTCTATTACGGATATCGCATTTTGCGAAAGCAAAACCCAACAGAAAAAAATTCGAAAATATTTCAAATTACGCTGGTACTGATAGCCCTGCTTACATTTCCATTGATCAATGGCGATTATGCGCGTCGGCTGAACATGATGCTTATTGTTCCGATTGCTGTTTTATTGCCTTACTTATTAGCAAATACCGATAACATTTTTCAAAAAAGGCTTTCCCTTGGGGTGTTGTTGCTTACGCTGATACCGGCACTGGGTAGTCTGCCAATGAAACAAGCAAGTGTAGACGAAGCTGCTTTTGAAGATTTGATGAGCCTGCGTGATGAAATTGAGCTACCAGAAAACACCCTAATTATTGCCCGGCACGGCCTGGAATGGTGGGCCAACTGGAGTTTTCACACGAAAGTGGGAAATAGCAGAGCTATACAAGATCAGTTGCATGAACAATATGAGCAAATACTCTTTTTAGAAGAACAACAAAAAGATGCGCCAAGAACACATCATCCGCCTATGCCGCCATTTGAAATCCCTAAACCTGATTCTGGTCGATTAGAAGAACAACAAAGCACTAAATACTTCAAATTATCGCGCTGGATACTCGATTAGTAAGCAAGAGCCGTTCCGCGAGCTAGTTGATAACCGACAATGGCCAAGATGAGCACGATTCCCGCGAAAGCGGAATAATAAATAACAGGAATGGCAGAATTAGCCACAATGATACCCACCAACGCCCATACAATCGTCAACGCACTTACCAGTCCACGCGCCTGCCCAAAAAGCAAGCCGACACCCGTAAGGGCAAAGATGACAATGGCGGTTATCCAGGCCTCTATTTCGAGGGCAAACTGTACGCCCAAAGTATCCCGAAAAAACAGCGCGAAGGAAACTGCCGTGGCAGCGCATATCCACCCCAGATACATTTGCGTAGGCAAATAATACCAGCGTGTTGACGGAGCTTGCTCGAGTACAAGCTGGCGTCGGAGCGCAAAAAACAGAATAATGAGTGCCACGAAATGCCACAACAAGTTGAGCCAAACCAACCAACTCAGATCCGTATAAGAAATCGGTACAAAGCAAATCGAAGCCAGTGCTGCTGCAATGCCTGCGTAGGTAGCTTTACGCAAATGTGGTGAGTTGACGCGCTCTTTTCCCAATTGGAACCAGCTATAAATAATCATGCCCAGAAAAATAGGCCCCCAAATAGCAAAGGCATAGCCTGCTGGTTGGATCAGCACCTCCGAATCATTTTGAAAGGGATCACCAAACCAAGCTTGCGCACCAAAATTAACGAGTGGAACCAACAGAAATAAAATAAATTGTAGGATTCGCATAAGCGTGTTCTTTTTTGATTGATTGGGAATGTGCCTGAAAAATTATAGGACTTCAATTCTCACTAAAAGTATAAGGAATAAAAGCTTATCTTTCTGTAAATTTTTATTGATAACATGCTAGCCAGCAAGCTGGAACAATTTTGGACAAAAGTAACCAATATTGGCATTGATGAAAATGCCATGGGTCGGGAAGTCATCAAAAACAGATTGCTTAACCAGCTAATCTTTATCGCGATTGTTACCTCTGTATTGTCTTTGTTTACTTACCTATGGATTTTTCAGGGCATGAAAATTATCTATACGACCCTTGCCAATATAAGTGTTGAATCGATCGGTTTGTTCTTTGCTTTTCAAAAACGACATATTGTTTCGCGTTACTTGGCAGGCTTTGTGTTTCCGAGCCTGATTGCCATTCACGTTCTTATTTTGGGCGGTAATTTTGGTGAAACGAATATTTTCATCGCATTAGGTGTGGCTTCTTTCTTTTTGTTTGAAGGACAAAGACGCGTACAGATCAGCGCATTGATTTACATCAGCATTTTATTTGTGAGTTCCAAATTGTATACCGTAGACTATATTACCGCCTACAATTCTACACCTGCCAATCCGTATGATGAAATTTTGACCTTTCCGATGATCTTGATTGTGCTGCTATTGATTATTCTGATTTATCAGGCAGAGACCAAAAAATATGAAGCGCAACGCCTCGGTTTCATACAAGATCTGGAAGCCAAAAACGCAGAACTGGCGAGTCTCAACAGTGAGTTGGAAGAATTTACCTACATCGCTTCCCATGATTTGAAAACACCGATTAGAAGTGTCAGTAGTTATCTTGATCTCAGCAAAATTCATCTGAGCAGGAAAGATTACGACAAAGCCGAGCATTATTTAGCTTCCGCTAAATCTGTCACAGGTCGCATGTACGAATTGGTGAATGATATACTAGAGTATAAGCGCATCAGTCAGTCAGACACACGGGTAGGGCAAGTAGATCTCAACCAGATTTTGGAAAACATTCAACAAAAAATGGCTCCTCAGTTGCAAGCATTGAATGGGCAAATTGTATTTGAAAAAGTACTGCCCCGTGTCACCGCTAATGCAAATGAGATGACGGCTATGTTCCAAAACCTAATCGAAAATGGTCTTAAATACAATGAATCATCTCATCCTAAGGTGAAAGTTTTTCATGCCATAAAAAGTACGAATCTTTACATTTGTGTACAAGACAATGGCATAGGTATCGCTCCTGAATATCACGATCGGATTTTTAAGTTTTTCAACCGCCTGCATACGCCCGAAACTTATGAAGGTTCTGGAATTGGCTTGGGACTTTGCAAAAAAATTGCCCAAAAATACGGTGGAGACATCCAAATTGTATCCGAACCTGGTCAGGGTTCTTTGTTCTGGATATCCTTACCCCTGCGCATATTGAGCACTTCATCCAAATAAATCATCCAGCCATGAAAAAAATATATTGGCCACTTTTGTGTTGTCTTTTTAGTCTTCAATTTGCATTTGCGCAAAGCGAAACCCAACTGATTGACCAACAAGTGTGGTCCCCCTTCCAAAAAGCTTACCGAGAAGGAGATGCCAAATTATACAACAGCCTTCACACAGATGATGTACTCCGCATTACCACCAATGGCATTCGCAAAGGCGAGGAATACAAAAGCCAAATTGAGCAAGCTTTTGCTTCGCCTAACAGAACTGCCCGCAGTATTGAGTTTGTATTTGAGCACCGCTTGATTGAAGGCAACATTGCCTATGAAGTAGGCTATTACAAAGTCGTTTTCACGCAAAGTGAAATGGTAAGCGTCGGTCGTTTTCATGTCGTACTCCGCAAAGAAGATGGCCAATGGCGCATCGCCCAAGACTGGGACACGGACGAAGTCAATGGCCACCAAGTAACCGAAGCAGATTTTGAGAGATTGATGAAGGAGTGAGTTAATCTTTCAATTTGTAAACGTGAATACTACCCTTTTCTAAAATTTTTGTTTCAATAACCTCTTGAATTTCAGGTTTGCTATCTACAACTCTACTATCACAATAAAGATAGCGAGCGCCCCAGTCAATCATTTGCGAAAGCTGATCAGCTGTTAATTGGTCAGCATGGAAGCCCCAGCCTTTTTTATCTATGTAATAAAAAGAAATAAAATGCGAAATATCATTACCTACTACGACTAGGCTATCGTTAGGAACAGCTTCTTGCAAAGCTTCTTTATACAATAACAAATCCTTGTTAAAACCTGGACGTTCTGGATTCCATCGAGAAGCCATTCTCAAATGGCACGTTATTGGCAAAGCAAACATCAGCACATAAAACACAATTTGATGCCACCGAGTAGACGATTGGAGTAGTTGCTCTCCTCCAAATCCGACCAGAATAAATAAAAGTGGTAAAAAAGGAAACAAGTAGTAATCGTGAATATCGGCTATGGCATTAATTTCATAGAAAAAATATAGTACACACAAACTACAAAGGAATAATATTGGTCCAGCCAGTTTGTGTTGATATGCCCTCTGTTGAAAAAAGGCAAACAAACCAATTAAAAAAAGCGGTGTCGCTGCATAATTCAACAAAAGTTCAGGTAAAGTGGAGAACGTATTATGCAAAAAATAATCAAATAATTGTGCAAAAGAATCCTCCGTATCTGTCACTCCTTTTAACACCATATTCCCTCCCCAAAACCTTATCACACTTGCATACCAGGCAATTGGTAATACACCAAACCCAAAGTGTAATATTGTATTTTTTAACCAAGCTTTATCTATACCTTTATGAATGGCGAGCTGAATGAAAAAGAAAAAAGAAGCTCCAAAGTAAATGATAAATGGAAGTTTGCATAATGCACCTATGCTAAGCAAAAGGCCACTCATTATCAGCTTAACGGCCTTAGGGTTTCGCAGCCAATCAAAAAAAAATGCTAAGCCCCAAATACCACAACACAGTGCCATGTTATCGGGTAAAGGATTGATGGCATAGTAATAAAAACTAGGAGAAAAAGTTAATGAAGCGGAGCCGATTAAAGCGATGCTCTTTTTCCTGAACAAAGCTTTTAATAGATAGTACATTCCAAAGACAGAAAATCCACTTAATAAAAACATGAAGCATCGAGAAACTTCCAAATGAGGCCCGAATACGAAATAAAGAGCTGCAACAAGCCATTGCATTAGCGGAAACTCCATCCTAAAAATACCATCTGTATTTCCTCGTTCATTCCTTCGGGGGTTGAAAATATTCATATCCTCCTCAAAGAAAGAATTGATCGTTGATTGCGTCTGAGTTTGTCTCCAGACATGGATGCTCATGAGATCTTTTCCAATATGTGGCAAGTGCATCAGGAAACTCAGACTTAATACGAGTGCAAGGGTAATTTGTGGCCGACTATAAAACATCCTGAAAAATACAACAAAAGAATATCATTAAAACAAAAAGCCCTTACCGATTTCTCGATAAGAGCCTTAATTTGAAGTAGCGTGGGAGAGACTTGAACTCTCGACCTCAGCATTATGAATGCTGCGCTCTAACCAGCTGAGCTACCACGCCATGTGTTATTTTAACAGCCAACTTTTACAATTAGTTTCTTATTGCAATTGCGAGCTGTGCTCAAAAGCGATTGCAAATATCTGCTTTTTCCATGTAATGCGCAACAATTTCGCAGCTATTTTCTTTAATGAACATCGAAAAATATGATTTATGGACCCTCGATTGCGCATCCGACCAACCATCACTACTGCATACTCTGCCGAAAAGGAAGCAGAAGTTTTCCAAAATAATACGCTTCGGCCCGTGCTCAAACTGCAAAATGACTTGCTCGTTAACATGTATCAACACTATATGAAGAAGCGAAAAATTCCCTTCGCAAGTATGCAGCGCGAACAACAACGCACACAAATATCCAATAGTATTAGCAAAGATAATCGACTCCGAGGCCTTCTCTTCGGTATGATCATTGGGCATTTTACGACAGAAGAACTCCAAACCTACCTCGAAGCTGAATCAGAAATGAATCGCCGTATTACCAGCATGCTCATTCAACGTCTTCAAGACCAACTTGTGTTTGATGTATAATGTGTTCATGTATGATGCTTTGATGGGGTGATGTGTTGATGTGTGATGCTTTGATAGGGTGATGTGTTGATGTGTGATCGGATGATATATCATACATCAAAAAATCACCACATCAATCAATCATACATCAATCAATCACACATCACCCACCCCATCAAACATAAATACCTCTAAAACTTCGGCTTATTATTAAAAAAGCGTTCCTGATCTGATATATCATCTATTTTCCGAATCTCTTCGCTTT
>JALEHC010000398.1 GCA_022763215.1 Saprospiraceae bacterium | reverse complement strand
GCCAGAGCGATGACGCGTTTAGCACGTAATCGATGGATATATTCGGCAGAAATGATCGGCAATTGAAGGGGGGAGATAAGAATTTGATTCGGATGCATGAGGTCGATCTCATCCAGCATCGGAGGTGCTACTTTGATAATAACACCAGCTTTATACACTTGCTGTGGGCTGTAGGCAATCTCTGCACCAGCTTCCGAAAAATCATGATCTGTAAAATTAGACCTTTCGCCTGCCTTGGTTTCTACCATTACACGATGGCCATGCCCTACGAGGGTGGCCACGGCAGAAGGAACCAGCGCAACGCGGTTTTCCTGCAAGCTAACTTCTTTAGGTATACCGATGAAGAGTTTTTCAGGTTTTTGACGAACCTGAAGCATCTCTGTCTGGGTTTGATATTTACCTTCAGAAAGACCTTTTGGAACAGATATTTTTTTCTCCTTATCACTCATAACAGCTCACAAAATAATAATTTTTCGATCTGAATTGGGTAGCAGCTCAATTTTTATTCGAACGGTATCCTCCGGCAATAAATCCTCTATCAATTCCGGCCATTCAATAAAACAATATTGGTCGCTGTACAGATATTCTTCAATGCCTATAGCCAGAGCTTCTTCTAACTCACTAAGGCGGTATAAATCAATGTGATAGACTAGCTTTTCCACTTGTGCATCCGAATAGGCGTACTCATTTACAATCGCATAAGTTGGGCTGGTAGCTGGTACCTCACATCCGAGATGTGTGCAAATGCTTTTGACGAAAGTCGTTTTACCGGCACCGATTTCGCCCGTAAGGGCAAATAATTTTCTACCTGCGGTAAACTCGAGTACCTGAGGAACGATTTCGGGAATTTGTGCTTCCGTGTAGATGAATGACTTCATGATGCTTGCTTGGGTGTTTGGCTGCTGCCAAATAGCAATTTATTAGTATATGACCTGAGAACGAGTCACTTGATAGAAAAGTTGAACTATCGCGTGAATAAATCAATCGCTTCTGACAGCGTTTCTTTGTAAGAACGGCCCACATCAATTTTTGTGCCGTTGTCCATTTGCACAAAGCTATCTCGGCCTCTTGAAAACTTCTGAATATGAATCAGATTGATGACAAAGGAACGATGAATTCGGATAAAAGTATTGTTTTTGAGCAAGTCTTCACAATCTTTCAGGCTAGCTGTTGAGCGAAGGGGCTCTGAATGGTCCATCAGATGAATCATTGTATTGCGGCCATCAGATTCGAGGTAAGATATTTCGGTGGTATTGAGGAAAATAAAACTGTTGGCACCCGGAAAAACGACGCGATTGATTTGGTCACCATCAATATTTTGGCGGACTGTTTCGAGGCGAGCATGCTGAGTTGGAGATTGGAGTAGTTTGCTGGTTTTTTTGACAGCACTAATGAGTTCGTCTATATCAATTGGTTTGAGCAAATACCCAATAGCCGAGGCTTTAAATGCCTGTATGGCATATTGATGATAAGCCGTAACGAAAATAATTTCGAAGTCCAGATTACCTTCAAAAAAGTGAATTAATTGGAAGCCAGAATAGTTAGGCATTTCAATATCCAGGAAAACAATTTGAGGATGGTGGTTTTGGATTATTTTAATTCCAGAGAGGACATCTTTCGCCATTCCCACCACGTTGACTTCGGGGCAGTAGGCTTCCAACATCTGGTTGAGGAGCATCCGACTTTGGGCTTCATCATCAATGATAACAGCTTTCAGCATTTGTTTGTATTTCGGGGGCGTCAAGGTTTAAAATTACTGATTGCTGAGGACTTTTAATGTCGGGAGAAGTAACAGCGATCAGCATCCATTCTGTGTAGTGCTGTCTAGGTTGAATTTATTTTATGCGTAAAAAGCTCATTGGACTAGTTCTACAAAAATAGGATATATTTTTCAAAGTAGGAGAAGTCAGGTTCAGGATTCATCAAATTGAAAGACATTTTCCACTTTGATTCTTACTTTGGTTCCGCCAAAGCCGTGTTCTTTTTCATTGAGCTGTATATTTTCTACCTGAATTTTATTTTTATAACCGGCATTAAATAGTTTCAGCCGCTCAAATGTTGCGCCCAGACTTTTGGCATCGTGCATATTATTTTTTTGGCGGATTCGCTGCGCTTCTTCGCGGCTTATGCCGTTGTCATCAATTTCACAGATTAGGCTTTCGCCAAATTTTTTGAAATGAATGTGCAAAATACGCTTTCCTTCAATGTGCATAATCCCATTATTAATCGCATTTTCGAGATAAGGCTGTACAATCATGGAAGGTATCTGAGTATACTCTGTTGGTATGTCCGGGCTGACATTGATTTGGTAGTCAAGTTCTTCATCAAAGCGAAGGGCTTCGAGTTTGAGGTATAGTTCCAGGTTTTCCAATTCTGCCTTGAGTGGAATTTCGCTTTTATCCGAATAGAAAAATATATTCCGCATCAGTTTTGAAAAATAGCTCAGATAGCGATTGGCCGAACGGCGATCTTCCTGAAAGATAAAACCCTGAATCGCATTTAAGGCATTGAATATAAAATGCGGATTCATCTGCGAGCGCAAAGCGCGAAGCTGCGATTCTGAAAGCTTGGATTC
>JALEHC010000397.1 GCA_022763215.1 Saprospiraceae bacterium | reverse complement strand
TGTTGCTACTTCATTGATCAGACCAAAAACATAAGCAGCTACCTGACCGGAGTTGGACTCAAAAGTTTGATACATCGCAAAGTCGCACTCCATAAACAATTCAACACAATCTCCAGCATCCTGAAAGCTGTTTCTCAAAGGCGCTGCTGCTTCCGCTTCCGGATGGACATGTTTATCGGCATCACAATCAAAAGAAGGTTGTTCTTTCAATTGTTTGTCGTGATAAAAAATATAATCATTACTTGTGTTTCGAAGCGGTCCCAACACATAATTGCCATCTTGATCCGCTATCAATATTCTGACATGGTCTTCAAAAATAGCCATGGATACCAGACTGTTGTTTTGGCCTTTCACGATTCCTTGATACGCTAAAAAGTGTGGAGCTGCCAAAACACGTCCCTTCTCATCAGTCATACTAAATGATTCGGCCAGAATATTTTTGTATTTGAGTTGTAACTGTACAGATCGGCCATTCGTTACCGGTACCTCAACTGTTAGCAGGGTAGCTGGCTTTCGCCAAAATGCGCCAAGCGCATCAGGTTTTAGCTTAAGCATCACTGATTTCCCTACAGCTTGGTCTACGGTACTAGATCGCTTTGCAGACCATTCAAAAGGGTCAAATGCTGTAAAAACCGCTCTTTGTTCTGTCGCTTCCTCTATCGCCTGAGCCATTGCATTTGGCTCATGTAGATGTCGAGGAAAATTACCTTTCTCCGCATTCGAAATCAAATCTTGGCCATAGCTAAAGATAGCCAAGCAACAGATTCCGATGCTCAATATTATTTTCTTCATCATTATTGGATTTTTTGGGTAAGGAAATACGGTGCATTACTGCAAACTGATCAATACGAGCACCAAGCCTTTTCCTTCTTTGATGCCTGTCATGGCTTTTCCAATAATGGCGCCTTTTGCTTGTTCGTAATCACTCACTTTCATGATGTGACCACTAGTTGGTGAGGTTGTTAACAGATCACCTGGCTTAATAGCGCCAAATGATGCATCAGCATAACAATACACACGGCCTACCATTGCTACGGCAACTTCGCCATCTGCCAGCGTACCTTCCTGGCCCAATAACATGGCTGTTTGCACGCCGCCTGCGCCACTTATAATACCGGCTACTTTCTTGTCATAAGCTTCTGTACTTGGCTGCAATGCTCCCGGCTGATTGGGATCAATAGAAACAACCATACCTGCTTGATAAGCAGAATTGCCGCTGATAACAAATCGCTCTGCCAGGTCTGCACCGGTAACCACCAAACGCTTTTTGGCTTCCACCTGATTTTCATTGATGATGAGCATTTCTTCATTATTCGCTTCGATAATAACATCACCGGTCTGGTTTTCAATCAATAATTCATTATCCAGGTCTTCATATACAATGCGGCCATTACCACTAAGGCCTACTTCGATATTACCATTTACCGCAAGGTTGTTTGTCACGCGTGCATTGTTATTCACTTGCGTAAATCCGTTGATGGTAGCCATTCCTTGAATGACTGCCTGCATATTTACCGTAAGGTTACCGCCGATTGTTGTGTTTTGGCCAACATTCAGATTATCATTTACGTCTGCATTTTGGCCAACCGTCAAATCACTTTGAATATCGCCATTGCCAAGTACCGTCAGGTCATTATTTACATTCGCATTATTGCCAACTTCCACATTATTGCCAAAAGTGCCATCATTGACGACAGTCAAATCATTGCCAACAGCAGCATCCTGACCTACGTCCAAAGAGCTATTGATGTAGGTATTGCCTGCAATCCCAACACCGCCAGCTACGAGCAAAGCACCTGTATTTGGGCTAGTCGAAGGTGTAACGTCATTGATGCGCGTTTGTCCATTCACATCCAAGGTTTCATTGATGATGGCATCGCCTTGTAGGTCAAAATTAGCAGCTGGAGTTTGTGTTCCCCAACCAAAATCACCAGTGCGCGTCAAGATTCCTCTTGGCTGATCATTAGAAATCATAATCACATCTTCGTTGTTACGAGTACCAAGGGTTTTGTTGCCTGCCCCTACCACATTACCACCAACATGCCAATCTTGATCTGCATTTTCGATCGTACAAAGACTGTTGTTTTCTTCATCGGTGTAGGAGTAAACGGTAAATTCCCCGAAGGTTTTGCCCAATACCTTTAGCTCCTCCAATGCATTTGGATAAGGATTAGTTGGGCATCTTGAGTAGATGGAAGTGACACAGGTCGCTTCACCAGGAGGCGTAAAAGCCAGGTAAGTGCGGATATTTAATTTGCCGGAAGGCAGTAAAGTACCGTCAATAGTCAGTAAATCACCGCTCATTACATTGTCAAAAGACTGGAACAAATCAACCGCATTCAAATCATTATCGCTGTAAACATCAATCGTCACATTGTCGGGTCCGAAATAATAGACTTGCATCTGTACAAAGCCCCCGTCGCAAGGGCAGGGATCTGGATTGAAAAGTGTAACATTTGCCGCAAAGGCAGTAGACATGGCCAATAGACTGGCCATGAAGCTAAGGATGATAGCCTTCTTCATTTTGGTAAAATTTGAGGTTATAAAAAAATAATGTACATACTGGCTGTGCCAGCTCAAAAGGTTTGGTTTCTTGTCGATTCTGTTATTTAGTGCTTTAAAAAAGTGTGCTGTTACAGTTTATCTATCATTTTTTTCATTCTTGACTGGAAACCATTATTTTCAGGCATCACCAAATAAGCAATATAGCGATGAAGTTTTTCCTGCCTTTTCTGATGTTTTGCACCTGCTGTATATTTGCTTCCGCACAAGAAGTTGACGAACGTACACCTTTCGAAAAAATTCGGTTTATTCAGAAAAAGCCTTTCTTTCAGCATGATGGCCAGTGGCTTGAAATGGTAGAAATCGGAGGTTTTCCTGTTTATGATTTGGTTGAAAAAACCAAGCGACGCAGCCCAGACGAATGGCAAAAAAACTTCATTAAGTATCAAAATTATCTGCTGGAGGAGTTTAAAATCGAGCGTAAAGATTCTATTAAAATCACTTACGCGCTACAAGATTCGCTTCAATACCTTTGGTTGCCACTTAAAGCCGAAAACCTGACCAAAGCCTTTGAATTTTATAAGCAAGATTACCAAAATAACCGAATCAGCAGGAAGCATCAAAAACCGAAAGACGATTCCTTGAGCTATCTCAATTTGCGCGTAGACGGGTACACGCCGCAGGAAGAAGGCTGGCTACAGCCCGAACAAGTGATCCACGACCTGGAACACCTGGAATGGGTATTGGTCAACCGGTATTCTTATCTGCAACTAACTGGTTTTGACTATAAAAAAGGGATTGACCAGATTATTAGTGATCTGAAAAAAGGGATTTCAAAGCGAGACTTGGGCATGCAGTTAAAGATGTTTATGGCTCATTTTGGTGATGGTCATTCGCGCGTAAGTGCACGATATATGTTCAAAAAGAAAGAAGAACTGAGTGACCTACCCTTTTGGATACTGCATCACGATGGCCAATATTACGCAGCGAACCCAGACAAGAAAGACTACTACAACAAAGATTTTCCACAAATCAAAAGCATCAATGGCCATAGCATGGATGAGTTGTATGCTTTGACAAAAAGGTTTGTGGCCAAAACGACGGAAGGCTTTGTTCACCGCAATAGTTTGGAATATATCAATTATTACCCTGCATTTTGGTTGGGCTTACTGGATGGTCAACTTCCGGCTTCCGCCGAAATTGTATTTACGAATGGCGATAAAGAAAAGCGAGACACCATCGCCTTCGGCGACCTCAACTTGAATCCACCACAAGAATGGCACAAGCTAAAAGTCGAAACCCTGCCAGAGAATATTGGCTACCTAGCTATGAATGACGGCATGGAAGACGAGGATGAATTTTTGGACTCTTTACACCTGGCCATGCAGCAGTTTAAAGATACAAAAGGCATCATCATTGATATCAGAGATAATGGTGGTGGATCCAGAGCGCCATTATTGGCATTGATGCCTTATTTCATTACCAGGCCAGTGGTCGGCAATGTCGCAAAATACCGTATCTCAGATAGTTTGGATATTTGGCCAAGAGATGGTTATCTGGACAACAGGTATGCCTTTCCGATGCGTTCCAGCAAATTTAACCGCGATGAGCAGGAAGAAATCCGACAGTTTAAAAAGACATTTATTCCTCAATTTCGCACACCTAATGAAGATTTTTCCGTGTATCACTATCTCCTTTTACGTCCAGATCACCCGAAGCGTTATCACTATGATAAGCCTGTCATTGTATTAACTGATTCTGGATGTTTTAGCGCAAGCGATATTTTTGCAGCCGGCATACAACAAGCACCGAAGGTGCAACTGCTGGGTGTTACGACTGGTGGTGGCAGTGGCTTTTCTGAAGACTATGAATTGCCTCATTCTAAAATCGAAGTACGTGCTTCCCGCATGGTTTCTTATCAGCCCAATGGCAAGCTGTATGATACCAAAGGCGTTGAGCCAGACATTCAATCAGCATACACATTGGAAGATAAGTTGGGCCAAACAGATAGTATGTTACAGCGAGCGAAAGAGGAGATTTTGAAATAATGAATAAAGACGAAGTGCGATGAAGCGGATTTTTTATCGAACACTTTTGGTATTTGTATCTGCTTTATTATTAATAATTTCATTCTTTAATTATAAGGGCTATATCCATTTTGGGCATGGGATATTGGATTTTTTCCCTTCTCTACTTCTATTAGTAATTGTAGTGGCATTAATCTTCTTTTTGTCTATACATCTGGATAGAAAGAATAGCGAAAATATTAATTCAGTGGAAAAAATCTGGCTGCTTATTAGTTTGGCTTCACTTTTAATCACCATCTTATTTATTACTGTTTTCAGAGGGCCTATGAGTCCTTGGAATGGAGAAATATTCTTCTTTTGAAGATTTCGATAAAGTGTTGTCCTATTTAAGGGTCTGAATACAACCTTTTTCCGAACCATCTTTCCAAAATTTATTGGCCTAAAAAAATGCTTCTTAACCAAAGTCAATGAAAGCAGGCCTGCTTCCCCTGTACTTTTATACCATCAAATAAAAACGGATGATTATGAAAGTACCGACCAAAACATTCAATGCTAAAGCTCAGGGCCGATTGGCCGGATTGTTTTACCTGATTATCATTGCAGCAGGCTTATATGGCGGGCTGATGGTGCGTGGCACACTCGTTGTATTGGACGATCCAATCGCAACGTTTAACAACTTCATGCAGTACGAACAGTTATTTCGCATTGGCTTTATGAGCGACCTCACAATGGTCATTGCTGATGTGATCATCGCCATTCTATTTTATCAACTACTTCGATCTACAGATGAATGGATCGCGAAAACAGCCACTATTTTTCGACTCATGCAGGCCGCTATATTGGGCGCTAATTTGATCAATTTGTTTACTCCGATACTACAATTAGCTGGCCTTAATGAAAGTACAGTTGACAAAGCAAGCTTTGGACAAGAACTATTGCTACAAATGCAAATATTTGAATATGGATACCTCATCAGTGGCGTTTTCTTTGCGATCAATTGTTTTTTGATGGGGTATTTGCTCTATCGATCAAGCTTGTACCCATCTTGGCTCGGGATCATGATGAGCCTAGCTGGTGTAGGATATCTAACCAATTGTATAGCTAGCTTTGCGATTCCCACTTTCGTGGAAATCAGTCAAATCATAATGTTTTTCACCGCTGTCATAGCAGAAGTGTGTTTTTGTATATACTTGCTCATCTGGGGGGCAACATCTAATGCAACAATTGAGTAGAACCATTCGATCATTGGCGCCGGAATACATTCTTTTTACAAAACTTCACGTTAGAATAGGGTGTTTTGCAGAAAACGACATCTTATGGATGAAAGTGAGTCCGTTTACTCACAACCATTTTTTCTATTCAAACCAACCAATTGAAATATGAAGACAATCAAAAAAGTATGTATCCCGGTCCTACTTCTACTATTTGGCTACAGCCAAAACTATGCCCAACAAACCTTGGAAACTTTTGACAAAATAAGTGCTATTGGTGACGTGGAAGTCATCCTAACACAAGGCGAAACAGAGAGCATCGAACTCGAAGTAGAAGGCATGTCTAAGGAAGACGTAAGCGTAGAGGTTGAAGGTGGCGCACTCAAAATTCGAATTTTGAAAGCACTACTTTATAAGGATGTTGAGGCGACAGCCTATGTCACGTACACCAACTTAAGAGCAATCCGCGCAAGCGCGGGCGCCCGAATCGAGTGCAAATCAGTTGTCGAAGGTGACCAGATCGAATTTCGCGCAAGCAGTGGTAGTTGGATCAACGCAGAAGTAAAAGCAAATGTCGTAGAAACGGTCTCTACAGAAGGTGGTATTCTTCGACTTAATGGTAGTGCTACTTCTCAAAACACCACTGTTTCTACTGGCGGTCAGTGCGAGTGTGAAGAAATGGAAACAAAGCGAGCCTATATTAAAGCGAATACGGGTGGGCTTGCTCGGATCTTTGTTACAGAGTCGCTGGAAGCAAACGCCAATACAGGTGGTAGTGTACGATACAGGGGCGAACCTCAAAAGATAGAAACTAAGGAATTGATCTCAGGAGGGGTTGAAAAATTATAGAAAAAACCAGAAATTGTACGTATACAGGTATCCGCCAAAGGCGGAACCTGCGCCTACCGAAATAATAGCATGTAGTTGAAAGTAACCCATACAGGCTATTTTATGACAAACATTTTCCTGTTGCCGTTATTTTCCTTACAAACGATCAAGCATTGGTTTTACTATGCTTTCCCCCTGTCTGCTTATCACTCAATGGTTCATTCTTAATGTAATGGTAATATTGCCAATCGAGCATTTTAGGCGCTCATGTGTTATAGGTAAAATACATTTGAATCAAGAAATGGGATTATTCAACTATCAATTCGGATAGTTCGACGAAATTCCCGGACAAGAACTCACTATTTCAAATATTTTTAAAATAAAAAACGGTACATCAAAAAATGGAATGGAAACGCAATCTCTGGAGACTCTTTTTTGCCTTATTTCTGGTTAGCTCAGTCGTCTTTTTGTTTATGTTGCCTCATATCTAAACAACGATAGTATACTGTTAATAGATAAATATCCTTCATTGACCAATGATTGATAAGGAATTCATACAAAAATAAAGTCGCTACCATTGACATTACAGTCTAGTTTCAACAAATTGCGACAAATATAGACAGACCTCCTAACCATGGAGTAACAGCAGGAATGAATTGAATTTTTTCACCTTAAAACTTCATTCCAAATGAATAGCCCGATTGTAAATGACACCTTCAGATTTGTCAAATGGCTCTATGCAGAGTTCCTTCCGGTTGGTTATCGTGACTTTCAGCTGGATCTCGCCATGGAACTTAAAAATGATTGTATTTCGGAGGGTATTCGTCATGGATTATTGGATGAACAGCTGGAAATTTTAGCTCTAGCTGCCCTATTGCACAATATTGGTTGTATTGAAGGCCAATATCATCAAAAAGAAGTCAGCAAAACGATTGCTGCTAATTTTCTCGAAGAACAACATTACTTCGACTGGAATATCGACAAGGTATTAGCAGCAATTGAAGCAACAGCTGATGATGGCCTGCCAATGAATGAAAGTGGACGAATTATTCGGCAGTTAAAGTTCAAACAGCATGATGCATTAGCTACCAATCATACCTTATTAAGAGAAATGGGCGATATTTACCCCTGATTATCGTTATCTGTCTTACAGATTAGTTTGAAAATCTGAATTTTATGGACTGTAACGATTTAAATCTTTATATTTACCATCGTCTTACTTTACACAAAAAAATTATACAGGGTTTCCTGTCAAGAATAAAGTTGAATACGTTTTGGTACGCCCTATTTTCTCATTTGAAAATGGGGCATTTTTATATCCTTTTACTCCACCGTATGAATATCGACTTCATGCTTGATCGCTACTCTTACCGAATTGGCAATAAAACACTTTTGATTGGCCTGCTCGTGTAAGGCTTTCGCCAAATGCATATTCGATTGCTTACGAATCACAACCACGATCTTTAGTAGCACTTCCGTGAAATGCCCACTTCCGTCTTCCTGTTCTTCCATAATGGCTTCGGGTTGGTCTTCATACGACTCCACAACTACCCCATTTACAGCACACAAATGCAAGTACCACAACATATGACAGGATGCAATTGATGCCAAGAACAAATCTTCCGGATTGTATTTCAGTGGATCCCCCCTAAATGCAGGATCAGAAGAACCTTCTATCAATGGCTTGCCCGCCGATTGAATCTCATAAGACCGCAAATAAGACCGATAATCACTCGTACCTTTACCTGTATTACCAGTCCAACTGAGCTTTGTCGTATAAAAATGCTTACTGCCCATCACATATATTTTTAGCGAATATCAATAAAATAAACCTTGTTTTTCTGGAAATATCCGAAAATTTCATTGGCAAATCTTTCGTATTTTGGGTTAACAATTCTTCCCCGTAAATCAAGACCAAATGACATCATTAAGCAATACACAAGTGAAAAAGAGCACACCTATGAATCAGCAGGAATCATCTTCCGGATACGCGATGGATCGCCAACGCGAAATCTATATAGCTGGGATGAGTGGGCAAACGCCCAAAATTCCCATCGCACTCGATGCCCTTGAAAAAGTGGCAAAAGAAAGAATTTCCCCCAAAGCATTCGCCTATGTAGCCGGCGGAGCCGGAAAAGAACTAACCGTTTCGTCAAATCGTAGTGACTTTGCTCAATGGCAAATCATGCCGCGTATGCTACGCGATGTTTCAAAAGTAGATTACACTATTGAATTGTTTGGCAAAAAACATCGCAGTCCGCTTATGCTCTCCCCTGTCGGCGTGCTCGAAATGGCTCATCCAAAAGCCGATGTCGCAGTTGGGAAAGCCGCTGCCAATATGGAAGTTCCTTACATTATTTCTAACCAGGCTTCCATGACAATGGAAGCAACAGCCCAAGCTATGGGCAACGCTAGTCGTTGGTTTCAACTATACTGGAGTAAATCGTACGAACTGGTGGAGAGTTTTATCCAACGTGCCGAAAATAGCGGTTGCGAAGCTATTGTAGTTACACTCGACACCACTATGCTCGGCTGGCGCGTACGCGACCTCGATATGGCCTATCTGCCATTCCTTCGCGGAAAGGGCATTGCACAATACACGAGTGATCCCGTTTTCCAAAAACTTATGGATGAACCAGAAACGGAACCACGCCCCAAAAACAAAATCACCCTCGATACATTCGTATCTTTATTTGAATTAATGAAAGCCTATCCTGGTGGTTTTTTCAAAAACCTTACCTCCGGAAGGCCACTCAAAGCGGTTCGCACCTTCATCAACCTCTACACCAAACCATCTCTTAATTGGAGTGATCTGCAATTTTTACAAGAAAGAACTAAACTGCCCATCATTCTAAAAGGAATTCTTCACCCTCAGGATGCTCAAATTGCTATTGACCATGGCGTTAGCGGAATCATCGTTTCTAATCATGGTGGAAGGCAAGTAGATGGTGCCATTTCTTCAATCAGCGCCCTCCCGGGCATTATGGAAGTTGTGAAAGATCAAATTCCAGTCATTCTCGATAGTGGTGTACGCACTGGCTCTGACGTTGTTAAAGCACTAGCTCTTGGCGCTAAAGCAGTATGCATTGGTCGTCCTTATGTATATGGTTTGGCACTTGATGGCCAGGCAGGAGTAGAGACCGTCTTAAAAAACCTGTTAAGTGATTTCGAATTGAATATGCGCTTGTCAGGTTACAAATCTATAACAGAACTCCAACCTGAAATCCTTAGATTTGTGGGAAATACAAAATAATAATTGATGGAACATCAGGACTTGGAGTATACCAGAGACCTTATTATCAGAGATTTTGAAATTGAAAAAACACCAGAAAAATTAACAGAAGAAGAGCTGTTTAACTTATTAGCCAATCAAATTGCCTATATGATTGAGTACCGGCTCGAATTTTTGCTTAGCCTGATGTATCGCCTTGATATTAATGAAAGTAAAGTCAATGAAGTGTTGCATCCGGCAGCGGAAGACCCTGCCAATATTGGTTTGGCCAAATTAGTCTGGAATCGTCAAAAACAACGGGCTTTTACCAAACGCTTTTACAAACAAGACAAACTGGATGATTTGGATGGGTTAGAATTGTAAATTCCCAACTGTCAGACAGCCGGGAATCTATATCTATTTATTCATTACTTCTTGTGGAAGTAGAAATCTTTTCTTGGCGTGCATAACTTAGTATCAGATACCTGTACTTCCTGCTCTAATACCATTTCATCCAATTCTAGGTACTTTACCTTTACTTCGTAAACACGATTACTTGTTTCCAATACAATAGCAGAGCCGTTGCCTGTAAAAGACCATGAACCATGCTCTTTTGCTTCAAAAGCATCATGTCCGATAATGCGGGTAAAAGAACCATCAGCATTAAATTCATACTTTAGATAAGTGCCTTCTGGCTGATCTTCTCGCTCAAAAGGGTAATTGGTATTGTACCATACCCCTACGATTTGACGTCCGAAGTAATCAGGCCGATCCATTTTTACAGGAATTGCTCTTGCAGCCTTTGGCTGCTTCTTGGTGTCGTGATCGCAACAGCGATCTTCAAGTG
>JALEHC010000058.1 GCA_022763215.1 Saprospiraceae bacterium | reverse complement strand
TTGTATAAAAACTCTTCTGAGCGATAAGGCTTAAAGTTGGAGGTATTATAAGCTAATGTGATACCAAAATAATAGGGCTTTGACTGGAAGTCAAAAAAGTTGTAATTCTCGCCTTTAAACTGAGCCTGAGCTTCCACTTGTACAAAAAGTAAAGCAGCGCAAATGATCAAGCCTTGAAACCCGAGTAAATGGAACAGATGCCTAATGTTAGTGCTTTGCATTGATTTGATTTATAACCCGTTTTGGATAAAATGTTCACGAAATCCTGCCCGTCTGGAAATGCTTGTACGGATTCATAAAGGTAAGCATAAGCTCTGGGATCTTTAGATGTGAGTTTTCCAATCTGAGGAAGAATATTTCTAAAATAGAAATTGAATAATTGTTTGATTGGGAAAACAGTAGGTCTAGAAAATTCCAACACTACCAATTGGCCATTGGGTTTCAGTACCCGATACATCTCTTGCAATCCTTTTTCCAGGTTTTCAAAATTTCGTACACCAAATGCAACGGTGATTGCATCAAAGGTATTGTCTGAAAAAGGCAGATTTTCAGAGTCTCCTTCTTCTAGCCGAATCATTTGATCAAGCCCTTTTTTGCTGATTTTGGTACGGCCAATATCCAGCATTTGGGTAGAAATATCGATACCTACAATTTTTTCAGGTTGCAGTTGTTTAGCAGTTTCCAGCGCGAGGTCAGCCGTTCCAGTGGCTACATCCAAAATAACTTTTGGGTTGTTCTGTCGCAGTTGTTGGATGGCCTTCTTACGCCAGATCGTATCGATGCCTAGTGATAACAATCGATTTAAAAAGTCGTAATAAGGAGCAATGCGATTAAACATCTTCGATACTTCCTTCTTCTTGCTTGCTTCCTCGTTATATGGCTTTACAGGCTGCCCCATGGTTCAAAATTTTTGCAAATATATAAAAGTGAAAATTACATCGCTAATCAAATAGATTTTTTACCATTTTAGTTGTTGATCTTCCATCTTGGAAAGACACTTGGCGTGTTTTTGACATAAGTTTGATATTCGGGATGGTCACTGTATTTTGATTCCAGCATTGGTACTCCCGATACGCGTAACAAAAGGTAGCTTATTATTATTGGACTAATGATCAATATATACCAATAAGGGTGGGGGAGTGCTACCAGAAAAATTCCCCACCAGACTAATATTTCACCAAAATAATTGGGATGTCGGCTATATTTCCAGAGACCGCTTTTCAACACCTGCCCCTTGTTGTTTGCTTGTCGCTTAAATTGGTATAACTGCCAATCGGCTAGGCTTTCCCAAAGAAAACCAATAAACCAGATTAGAAAACCCGGTATAATGGTCCAAACAGAAATAGTTGTTGTATTCAAAAATAAAGGAATAGCAATCAAGATCATGAAAAAGCCTTGTAGCATGAATACCTGAAAAAATGAACGTATCAATATCTGTTTGCCCCAATCTTCGCGCCAGTTTTTGTAGCGCCAATCTTCTGTTTTATTCCAATTACGAATAAACAGATAACCTGCCAAACGAATGCCCCAAAGGCTAACCATAAGAAGTAGTAGCCAGTGATTTGAGGACTGAAAGTACCATGATATAACAACAAAACCAAGGCCCCAGGCGATATCTGCTACGCTATTGTTGTGTTTCACCAAACTGATGACAAACCACAAACACATATAACTAAAAACAAGAATAATCACCTCTAAAAATGCATTCATGTACTGATGTTTTGGATAAAACAGAAGGGCCAGTCATAAGTTGTAGAATACCAACCGAAAACCCCCGGAATAATACTATACTTCCTATGCTGATTGCCATATTTTCCTTATATTTGCTCGTCTTATAAACGCGACTTTACTACAAAAAAGTAGGCTTTCTAATTATTAAAGCACAATTCTTTTAAATGTCTTTAAATCAACGAATTATACCAGTTGACATTGAGGAGCAGATGAAGTCAGCATACATTGATTATTCAATGTCTGTTATTGTCTCCAGGGCGCTTCCCGATGTTCGTGATGGTTTGAAACCGGTACACCGAAGGGTATTATACGGAATGAGCGAACTGGGCTTGACTTACAACAAATCGCACAAGAAATCAGCTCGTATTGTGGGTGAGGTATTGGGTAAGTATCACCCTCATGGTGATGCTTCTGTTTATGATACCATGGTCCGCATGGCTCAGGACTGGTCGCTTCGCTATCCACTAGTGGATGGCCAAGGTAACTTTGGGTCTATGGACGGGGATAGCCCTGCCGCAATGCGTTACACAGAGGCCCGCTTACGCAAAATAAGTGATGAAATGTTAGCCGATATCAATAAAGATACGGTTGATTTTCAGCTTAATTTTGACGACAGTCTTAAGGAACCGACTGTACTGCCTACCAAAATTCCTAACCTATTGGTAAATGGATCTTCTGGTATCGCAGTTGGTATGGCTACCAATATGCTTCCTCACAACCTCTCTGAGGTCGTGGACGGTATTGTGGCCACTATCCAAAATCCGGAAATAACGCTGGATGAACTCATTCAGCACATCAAAGCTCCGGATTTGCCGACAGGCGGCATCATTTATGGCTATAATGGTGTTAAGGAAGCCTTTGAAACAGGCCGAGGCCGAGTAGTTGTTAGGGGTAAAGCTAGCATCGAAACGACTAATTCCGGAAGAGAAACAATCATCGTTTCAGAAATTCCTTATCAGGTAAATAAAGCTAACCTTGTAGCCAAAATTGCTGAATTGGTACAAGACAAGAAAATTGAAGGCATATCTGATATTCGGGATGAATCTGATCGCAATGGGCTTCGAATCGTAGTGGATGTCAAGCGTGATGCCATGGCCAGTGTGGTGTTGAGTATG
>JALEHC010000396.1 GCA_022763215.1 Saprospiraceae bacterium | reverse complement strand
GTTTGGACGCAGAGGTGCCGCCTTTGGCGGGGAGATGGCGCGGAGGACGCAGAGTAGTCGTGGAATGATCTTATTCGTAATAACTTTCATTAATTACCTGCCCTCTCCGAACTTGCCATAGAATTCAAAGGGGGCGGTGGCCGACAGCCTTTCTTTGCAACTGCAGGTGGTAAGGATGTGAGTGGCCTGGATGCAGCGATTGGGAAGGTGAAGGGCATGGTGCAGTAGGTGGTTTGGACGCAGAGGTACCGCCTTTGGCGGGGAGATAGCGCGGAGGACGCAGAGTGATCTTTTCTCTTCAGTGAACGGCCCCCTCCTACCAAATGTAAAAAAATGATCCGCCTTCGGCGGAAAAAAGGGTTAAAGGGTTAGTTCCGGGAAACTCGAAAACCAATATAGTTGTAACGGAAGTAATGGTCGTCCCTGTAGCGGTTAGAAACACGGCAATCGTAACTGCTGCTGCCCCAAGACCCGCCACGAACCACATAACGATCAGCAATTCCACCTTGTTCCCATACTCGTCCATCTTCAGGTGCCTCAATATAATTGCCATGCCAAGGGTCAGCGCACCACTCCCAGACATTTCCACTCATATCATAGATACCTAACTGATTGGGTTGTTTTTGGCCTACTGAATGTAATCGGTTTTCACTATTTGCATTGAACCAAGCTACTTGCTCAAGATCATCACTTCCGCTATACAAAAAGTTATCCTTCGCACCTTGTGCACCGCCTCTGGCAGCATACTCCCAATGAGCTTCAGATGGCAAGCGGTAACTTTCGCCAGTCTTTTTACTTAACCAAGCGCAATAGGCTCTGGCACCGTACCAACTGACCTGAACCATGGGATGTTTTTCATACCCTTGTTCTACCACAAACTGGTCTCCTTCCTTTTTAATACGGCAACGACTTCCTGATAAATCCACCCATGTAGTTCCTCCTTCTTCCTGATTGCCCTCTTCATTGAGGAAAGCAGCAAACTCTTCATTGGTCACTTCATATTGCCCTATGTAGAAGGTACTTACCGTGACTTCTCGTGAAGGCTTTTCGTCTTCATCACAAACACCATCTCGTTCTTTACTTAGGCAGCCCATGATGAAGGTACCGCCAGGGACTAGGACGGTTGGGGGGATTGGGATAGAGTTATTATCAATTATAGTAATGTTCCCAAACTTAATTTCCCATACGCCGCTTTCGACTTGAGTTGCTGTAATGTCAATTTTTTTCTTAGTAATATCTTTAAAAGAACGCCCATCACTATTTGTACCCTCAAATGACTCAGTAAATGTACTCTCAAAAAGAAATTGATTGTTGGTAGAATCCTGTAATGTGACTTTGATATTGGACTCGTCGAAATCAATACCTACTTTCTGATAAGGCAATGCCTTCAATTTATTAAGGTATTCTTCAACGGAAGAAGGTTCCTTAATGGTAATATCCCTAAGGTTTGTAGTTTCAATTACAGCATTTTCGGTAAAAAATTGCTTTGCATTTGATATACTTTGCTTTTTTCTTTCATTCGAATTTGACTTATCTCCAATAGCTTCCAGCTCTTCTAAATAGTTAATGAGTTTACGTTCTACTATCTTTTTTAGTTCTTCGATATCTACTGGATTGTTACTAATATTATCTTTCAACACATCTAAAACTTGTTGAAAATCTTCCGCAAACCGTCCCTTTGGGAAGCGATCTAGGTACGCTTGATAGTCTTCTATTTGATTGCTGGCTTGGGCTTGGTCAATGAAGGCATCTTCATTGGGCATCAATACTAGATATCTAACATTTAGCGTCGAACTGGATCGAATCTCTAAAGGTTCATATAATGCGTGGCTTACCCTAACTTGGATACTGGTATTAGATTCACTAGGAATTTTTATAGAATAAGTTCCAGATTGGTTCGTTACTACTTGGAATATATTGGAGGCATTATTCTCCACAAGATTTTCAAAAGAAACATCTTTTGCATATCCTATTCTAACGATTGCATTTGAAATTGGTTCCTCCGTGATTGAGTCAATGACAACTCCATTTATGGTAATGAAGTTTTCATTGGATACGGTGTCAATTATATTTGTACTATCGAGTGCTTCAAAGTCGCAAAAAACCATAGATGGCGCATACCTCTCCCACATATCATTAGGAAAAAGCATCTTTCGCAGTTCATAAACTTTTCTAAAATTGTCACAAGCCAAGGTCTTTAAACTATCATTAGATACCTCAAAATCACAGTTTTCACCCTCTTCCAAGCTGCAATTCCATGCTTTTGCGCCGTAGTTATAGTAATTGTAAGCAGTATTAAGGTGAAATGCACTATCTAGCTCTACTATAGCATCTGCCACTTGCCGAATACTGTCTACTCGCTCGTGTTGTTGTGCTTCAATGGCATCTTTTGCCAAATGTTGTAAGTAGAGTAGGCTATCTTCGGCATTGCTCAGGCATAAGTTTTGATCTTTGTAGGTGATGAGGTTTCCATTTTCGCATACTTCTGTTTCGATTGGAAACCAAAGCAAAAATGCACTCAACAGGAACCAGCCGATGGCATATAAAGGCGTATGTTTCCAACGGAAGCCAGGTAGATCGTCACGGAAAGCCAAGCGTTTGAGACGAGTATTCTCAATTAAGGTTTCGAAGCGGTTGGCGGGTCGATCCAGTAGCTTAAAGGCGACGAAGTCTGGCTTTTTACCAGCAGCTAGATAATTGGCAAACTCTTTTTCCAGTTCTCGCTTGCGTGCAGGGTCAGGCTGTAAGGACAGCTCATTCAGGATGATGTTCATCCGATAGTCCGCGTACGCAAGGGCATCTTTTGGTGGTGCTACTTTTTCATCATCCAGCAAGGTCATCAGAGCAGTTCTGACCTGCTTTATCAGCCCTCTTTCTTCCAGGTATTGCAGCAATTGTTCGCGCGCACGCTGCGGTATCTGTCCCTGCCGAAACCACGGCAAGCGATTCATTTCACGTAAGTGAGCAAAAGACAATACCTTTTGCTGGTGGTGTTCGCCTATGGTCTCCCCCAAATGCAAGGTCAAATCCCAGCTCAATTGTGGCCAGACCGCACAAGCGGCAATCCAATCAAGCTGAGGTGTAGAATAGTTGTCTTTCAACACATCCATCATGGGGCGATCAAACACAATAGGCGGTGCCTGTAGATCATTCATCTTTGGCAGCAATTCCTGACGGCTAGGGCTGTCCAAACTCAAAAAAGTCTCGACGGCCAAATTCAATCCTTGAGGACTAGCAGGAAGCACTAACAACAGATGATCCAACTCCCGCACCAAAGCATTACTTTGGCTCTGGATTTTAGGATTAAGCAACACCCTATTTTTCCATTTCTTGAGCAGTTGCGTCCAAGGTGCCAGTCGGCCACTCACAGGTGACAAAAAGCTCTGCCCCTCCCCCACTATGATGAGTCGCGCACTCGCATGTTTGTGCAACAACTCGATCAAAGAGATACCATTCGGAAAGGCTTCATTGGTGCAAAGGCGTGGATCGCCATTAAAATAGTAGCGATGCACGGGCACTTCCGCTTGTTTCATGCGCTGATACAAAGCATCAAACAAGCGCGCCTCATGATCTTGTGCATGGTAGCGGTCGATCAGCAGCAAGTAATTAGGCGGTAAAGTTTGGAAAGCATGTCGCAATTGCAATCGGCCTGCTTCCCGAGTAGTTGCTTCAATAGTAGCAGGAATATCAAGCTGACTATTTTCCTGATCAGGCGTCCTTCCGCGAAAGCGGTTAATGAGTGGTTGAGCAACTTCGTCTAACCAAGTTTCTGAAGTTAGTTGGCTTTGAGGCGTCCAAATGTAAGGCGCTTTGTTTGCTTTTTTAATTTCAGCGATTACTTGGGCCTGTTTGTATCTTTGCCAGTTATGAATAGCCCAGAGCAAACCTCCGATCAATAGACTCAGCAGTATTTTTATCGGCCATTCCCAGTATTCCCAAAAATCATTTTGATTGATTTGATTTGGATCAACTACCAAGTGGCTTATATCATCATCGTATAATAAATCCAGTTCTGCCAGCACAGAATCATTTGGCGGAGGCGGTTGTTCTACAGTCGGCAGAATCGTAATAATCGCCTGCACCGTATCTACCCGACTACTATAATATAGCTGCGCCCTCACTGTATCTGCCACATTGACCTCGCTATCTGCGGAAGCAATAAACGTCGCCACGCCCGTGCTATCAATCACAAAATGATTACCCAAACTAGTGGTTTGACGAGAGTCAGGGCTTACCAAATTGAGCTGAGCCGTATCGCTCGGAACCTTTAAATCAACACGGCTGGTATCACCTGCAAAAACAGATCGTCGAATCGGTCCTAGTTGGGGAGTAGTTGCATCCTTTTTTGGCTGTAGCCAAAACACACCAAAAAGAAAGGCGATAATAGCCAATATAATTGCCCGGATAATCAGCCACCATTTCCAGATTTTTTGGGTAGACTTATCAGGAGCTTTAGTTAGAGTCGTATTCGTTTCAGCAGTAGCTACTTCGCAAAGCACTTGAGCTTGCGCTTCGCACTTTTTGAAAAGGGCGTAAAATTCTTTTTGTTCCTGTTCGCTGCGCGCCAAAATAGCAGCCAGCATATTGCGGAGCTGTACGGGCGTAGTCTGATCAGATAACCGACTTACCACCTGCTGTATGCGTAGCATGACCTGCGTCTCTATCGGACGCTGTTGCTGACTCCACTCATGGAGCAGCAGTTGGAGCAAGGTATGTAAGTAGGATGGTTTCAAATTAGCGTTTCTTGATTCGGTCGAGGTCTTCTGCGGTCTTCGCCAAAACCGAGTAAGAAGTAGTTAATTGCCGATGTTGGGCAGGCGATAAGCGGTCTTCTTCCAAAGCCTGCACGTCAAATTCCATTTGTTTGAGCAGGTACACCCACTGGATGAGTTCAGCGGTAGCAGGCTGTTTTTGAAGACGAATGCTGCCATCATCCAGAATATCCTCAAAATGATCCACCAAAATACGTAAGTCCGATTCGGAATAGCCATCTACTTTTTGGGAAACAATTTTCAGCAATTGTTCCGTAGTCGGATGATCCAAATTGTAATACACCACCCTCCGTAAAAAGGCATCCGGTAGACTTTTTTCACTATTGGAAGTCATAATGATTACCGGACGATTGGTAATATCAGATGTGTAGGTTTTGTCGATTTCAGGCACATCAAACTTCAGGTCTTCGAGCGCAGCCAAGATGTCGTTGGGCAAGTCTCGCGGTGCTTTGTCGATTTCGTCCAATAAGACGACCATGCGAGTATCACTTTTAATGGCTTCTCCCAGTGCTTGATATCGGATAAATTTCTTCTCGATAGCCGTATTATCTAGTGTTTCACCTTTCTGGTTTTGCACAAATTGGAAATGCGATAAGGCATCATAGGTATAGAATAAATCCTTTGCCTTGGTGGTCGTTTGTATGTTAAGTCGTTCTGGTTCGCCCAAATTCAGTCGCCATGCCAGGTGCTTGGCCAATTCTGTTTTTCCAGTGCCTGGAGGGCCCGTCAAAAGCAGGGGCATACCGAGCGTCAGCGCAACGTTCACCACATCCGCTAAGTCAGGGTATAATTCGTATAAAGACGGATCAGTCAACTTCGGGTTAGGTTCGAAGGGCGGCAGGCTATTTATATCAAAAATATTAATCATGGCGATTTATTTATTGGTGCATTTCCCAGATTCTTTCCTGTAATTGTTGAATGAGTTCCATATCAATCAGAAAATCGTCTGATTCGAAATCTGGCGGCAATTTTTTATAAAAGCGTTTTAAGTGCTGTTCGATTATGATGTTTTTGTCTGGTTTGGTGATATTTCGGTCTATATCACTCAGCCAACTTTCCAGATAGTAGCGAGGCACCTGTTTGAAAGGATACAAAAAGCAGAGTTTATCCGGGTATTGCTCGCTGAGGTCTTTCATCCCGTCCAGTACTTCGCGATTGTATTTTACTTTTTCTGGGAAGTGCGCGTTTTTGAGCTGTGCGATAAAGATAAAGATGCAAGTAGGCCCATTGTTGCGGCTTTCGCCAAATGTGTCAAAAATCCAGTCAAAGTATTCGATCATGAGTTCGGGATCTTCATCCCAGTCTTTGACCGGTACATTGAATGGAAATACCAGCGTTCCTGACTGTCGTTGCAAAAGTTTGTTGGCCAAAAAGTCTTCCAGTTCGGTATGTCCCAATTCGAACCGCTCTGCCATATACTTTTTCATACCAGCCATGCAGTCTTCTATATCCAGCCCGGTTGGTAATTCTGTAATTTTCAGGCGCTGGCGTGCATCGCGCGGATAATCGAAATGATCAATCTGGTGCTTCATTTTCTTCTCCATGATCTCAAAGACGATGCGTTCAGCAAAGCCATCTGGTTTTTGAGTGGGACAACCCAAGGAGATATAAAATTGAGCCCGCAAATGTTCTTTTTCCCATTTGCGAAGATTCCTTCGAAATTTGCGACCATTTTCCTTTCGATCACAATTCACCACATAAAGCGGACTAATCGGGAAGTCAATCTTGATAGAAGACAAATAATCAGATGAAGTGAAGGTCGAGGCATTGGAAGTACCTATTGCATTTTCATCCAGCAAGTGAATAAATTTTAGAGTTGATTCCCGAAGTTGGTTATAAGCTACGTCGATTTGAGTGGAATCCAAGGTACATCCCATTTCCTTTTTATAAATATCTCGGAAACGGCTCCACTGACCAATAAATTCATTATGCAAGTCAGACTCTGGATGGATAAATTGCTCCATTTCCTTAAACAGCTGATGCCATTCATTCTCAGTGATGAGTTTTTTCCAAGCTTTTTTTATGTCCCTCAAATTCGGCATCTAAAGATTTCATTTTCAACAAATGCTAATATATCGAATTTTAAGGAATTTGAATTATTGATTTCTTGACTAAAACGACCACACCAATACCACGCCTTCTCCTTTCAGTTGTAAGCTAAGTGCTTGGGTGTTTTTATTTTGTTGGAGGACATGGTTGTATTTATGGACGGCTCGTTTTTCGTAATGACCGGAAATGAGTTGGAAGAGTAAGCCGCCGCCAAGGGCATAGCCGCCAAATTGAAGTAAAT